>NZ_CAWQTY010000181.1:0-35309 GCF_963897815.1 Xenorhabdus sp. Sc-CR9 | reverse complement strand
ATGGTCAAGCAATGTGATTGCGGGGCACCAAGCCAAAGAAATAAGCTTAAAAAAGCCAGCTGGTGTGATGATTACCGCGCCCAAGTTTTCTTTGGCTGAATGTTAATCAAAGTATGCTCGTGCCCTGCAAACGTTCCGGAAAGACTTTTAGCGGCGGTTATTTCTACTTGGACAACAACGATAACACCATTGTTGTACAGGATAATTGCGTCAATTGTCATTTATTCAATCAGAAAACCACTAAACACGTTCTGAATTAATTATCCGGTATGATAATTGCTGTGTTTTGATAACAGTCCATATCGGCGTTTCTGGCAGAAAAAACGGTTTTGGATTGATGAATGGTAATTGAACTCAGCAGAGCCGCTTTCAGGCGGCTTCGCCGCGGTTTATCCCCGTGAGTACGGGGAACACATTCTAAGACAGGCACAAAAGAGATGTTTGATAATGTAGATGGCTTATGGTGGAACAGTTATCAACGTATCCCCGAGAAGTTTTTAGTACTGCAACGGAATTATGATACCCAAGACAATCGCTATCCATTAATGCCATCAGGTAAAGAAGACTTTGCTTTGCGTTTATCTCTACCTGAGTGCTATCAGCATTTTTCATTGGATAAGCTGGCTGAGTTCCGCTTATTACCAACCAATAAGATGAGAAATTTGTCTGTTCCAACGCAATATTGGACAATGAAAGATTTCAAAATGCTGGCAGAAAATGCCCGACATGAAGATAAGCAGCAGAAGTTATTGATTAAATAAGTAATACACCTAATTGAAAGATGTATTCCTAAATTCTAATCCCATTATTGATATAATTAATTATCAATAATGGGATTATTTTATATCTAAAGGGGACACAAAAATAAAAATAAAGGTATTTCTTTCAGAATGCTGATTACTTATCCAATCCCCCCAGTACTCTGCGTATCGGTGTATGCCGCTTGATCAGTTCTTGCAGAACCTCTTTCAATAACTGACTTTTGCGGTTACCCAATGGTCCCATCACACTTTTTTCATGAGATTCAGCCTCAGTGAGCAATTCCTTTACTACTTTTTGCCCGGTTTCAGTCAAGCGTACTAATGTAATACGGCGATCACCTCCACCATTGGAAAAACGTGCAATATACCCCTGCGATTCCAGACGCTGTAAAACTCGGGTGATTGTCGGCTGTTTACTAACCGTTTTTTGTGCCAAAAGACTAATGCCGATCGGGCCACTTCCCGCCAGCGTTGATAATACTCGCCACTCCAGCACAGACAGCCCCTTCGCTTCAACAATGTCATGGAATTCAGACGAAACCAACATCCATGCCTGACCAAGCAAGGCCGGCAAGTAATTGTCAACAAACACTTTTGAATCTGGCATAAGTTGAACAACCCTTTTTATCTTAGGAAGTTTTTTGTCTTCCGATTCTAAAAGGTTAATCCGCGAAAAACACGCCCCAACGATTATCTAATCAATATTTTCCTGATAACAGTGAGCCAAATCCCGGAACGTATGTATCCAGCCCAAGCTGTTTCAATATCATGTAGGTTGTCGCAACAGATGAGGAAATAACCGGCAATCCCACACGGTCTTCTATCAGGGATACTGAAGCTAAAGAAGGCATTTGTACGCAAGCAGAAGCCACAATAAGATCCACATTGCTGTTCAATCGCTTGGTAATTTCCAGCGGGGCAAGAGGATCTTGCCGTCCAACGTCAAGATTGTCGGGGATTTCCAAGGAAATACTGTCGATAACTTCAATCCCTTCATTTTCAATATAATCAATAACCAACTGAGTTAAGGGTTTCATATAAGGGGTCAATATGGAGATCCGTTTCGCCCCTAAGGCATGAAGCCCGCCTACCAATGCTCCCGCGCTGGTAACAACGGGAACCGGATAACCATTCTCCAATGCTTTTAAATGGAGGCGTTTTTCAGAAATCCGGTGATAGCCCTTGCCCATGCTCATAATGGCTACCAGACAGGCATAACTCAATATATCCACTGCCGCATCTGACAGTTCGAGTGCACAGCGGTTACTGTCCGCATCCATTGCCGTCAACTCTTCTTTCGTGACTGTTTTCATTCGCATGCGACTGGAATGAAAGGTAAAACGTTCAGGATGAAACGCTTCGCGAGCGCGCAAAATAGCGGGAATTTCTGTTTCCATAGTCGTGTTTGAAGAGGGAACAATCTGGCCTATCCGAAAATAACGCGTCTTGTTCATGAGGGATTCTCCAGTACCGAATCAGTCCCACCTGCCGATACATTCAGATTGTCCTGTCCCAATGGGGGATCTGTAAACCGGATCGCATTCATCGGACGGCGATCGACTTTCAGGTCAAAAATATCAAATCGGTTGTAATGCCCCGTGATATCGTGCATCTGACGCGGCTGAATGCAACGATTCAGATCAATGTCCGCATAAACAATCCCTTCTTTATCTATCAGGGGATTGCCAATGACACGGCCATCTGGCCCAAGAACCCCGGTAAATGCACTATTGGGGCGCGCCAGCAATTCTTCAGCTTCAGGATGGCTGGCACTCATGGCTTCTACTATTTCCTGTGAAATAGTGGAACAGGAAACAATAGTAAAAACTTTACCCTCAAAGCAATGGGCTGCCGCCCGCAAACGGATCGCTTCAGCCATGTCATAATCCGCCGGAGCAACAGGCAGGGAAATATAGCTGGCAACATGTACCAACTCTCCCTGAGATAACAAAGAAAAACGCGCCAGTGTATTGGTATTTTCTCCGCAGGCCAGTACCCCTAATGGGCCGATGCGAGTGTTATGTACCTTTAATGAAGATGCATCGCCGTTTGCCCATGTCAGTTTCTCTGCCCATGTCGGAACCAGTTTGCGGTGACGCCCCAGAATGCACCCTTCGTCAGAAATAGTGACCAGTGTGTTATAGAGTGTCGCGATACCAGTGGGGCTGCGCTCATTTACACCGATCACTACGTTGATATGATAACGGGCAGCTGTTTGTGCGATTTTGTGGATCTCTGGTCCCGGTACTTCAATGGCAGCTTTGCATAATTTTTCAAACCACCGACTGCCCTGCACGGGGTTCATCACCCAGTTCCAATAAGGGTAACCAGAAACAAAGACTTCGGGAAAAGCAATCAGGCTGGCACCATTGCCTGCTGCCTCTTGGATTAACCGACAAACGAGATCGACCGTCGCCTCTGTATTCAGATATATTGGGGCAGCCTGTACCGCAGCGGCCCTGAACTTAGGAAGATTCAGCATATCAGGCTCCTGTTTCCGTTGCTGTCTTTACACGGCAATGACCGGATGGCGCAAACTGCCAATATTCTCAAGATGCGCTTCGACGATATCCCCCGGCCATAGCCATTCTTGCGGGGTACGGCCTGCTCCGACACCATCCGGCGTTCCGGTGGCAATGATATCTCCCGGTTCCAGTACGATGCCCTTGCTAATATCCGCAATCAGTGTATTGACTTTGAACAACATATGACGGGTATTAGAATCCTGTTTAATGACGCCGTTAACTTTCAGGCTCAATGCAAGATCCTGAGGATTGGGGATTTCATCCGCAGTGACAATACAAGGGCCGAAAGGGGCATAGGTGTCTTGCCCCTTAGAGTAGATCCACTGCCCCGCACGGCGACAATCACGGGCGCTCATATCGATAAGCAGGCTATAACCGAAGACATAATTCAGTGCCTCTTCTTCCGGTACGTCTTTGGCGCGGGTTCCCATAATCACTGCCAGCTCCACTTCCCAGTCCAGCTGCTGAGTTATCTCACTGTTATGTTCAATCGCATCACCAGGGCCAATCACCGTAGTTGGTGGTTTAGAGAAAATGACCGGTTCTTTTGGCAGCTCTTTTGCCGTATCAAGCGTCCGGCTGGATTCAGCCACATGTTCAACATAGTTCAGTCCGATGCCAAAAATGTTTTTTCGCGGACGGGGAATGGGAGCCAGAATTTTCACATTCTGCAACGGTAATGCTGTGCCTACCGGCCATACCCCGCTGAACGAATCCAACAAAGCCCTTGTACTGTTCACAGCCAACGGCCCCAAATCGATAAAATCCAGCATATTATTCGGTAATACATTTCCGACATGGGCAGCCAGCTTTTTCAAATCCACCACGTGATTATTCACTATTGCTCCTAATCGTGCGGCAGCCGTCACTTCGGTACGGTAAGTGATTAAACGCATTTCTATCCTCCCACTCATTGATGCCCATCGTTATCAGTCAGGGCCTCTTCACGATACAGTTGCAATGCCTGTATCACAGGTAAGTCGTTGAAGCAGAACAGGCAGGCGTCTTCCGTTTGTGACGTGTTCACATGTTTATGGAAAGCCCATGATGGTACACAGAATATATCCCGTTTCTGCCAGTCAAACCGCTGACCGGCAATGATGGAATATCCCTCTCCTTTTGCCACCTGATACATGAAACTACCGGTATGACGATGCGCTTTGCCAACAAAGCCGGGACGCAATAACTGCATACTGGCACCAAGCGTCGGCATGACATGGCCGCCCGTCATCGGATTGGTGTAGTACATCAGAATGTCATCAAAAGGGGAGCCTTCTGAGGTGCTGGCATAACGCTGCAAGGCTTCATACGTCGGCTCCCACAGATATCGGAACAATGGAGAATAAGGTTGATCCCAGCGAATATTCTGTGGGCGCAGGGCAGGTGCTCCCCACAATGCAACAGAAGAATCCACCGGCTCAGTGACAACTTGGCGCAGGTCAGGATGCACTTTGTAAAAACCGGCCTCCAGAACATTAACCAGCGGTATATCTAAACCATCTTGCCAGATACACTGTGAACCATCAGGTTCAACACCGTGTTCATGCCATGTTCCATTGGGCGTCAAGACAAAATCATTCTCTTCCAGTAACAGTTTCCGCCCATCAACAATAGTGTAAGCGCCACGCCCTTCCATGATAAAACGCAGGGCAGAGGAAGAATGGGCATGGGCAGATGCCGCCTCTCCCGGTCGCATTGTCTGAAGACCGGAATAGAGCAGTCCCACCGAGGTAGTCCACCCTACCTTTCCAGAGTTGTTCAGATAAACCACACGGCGACCCGCTTTTTCCGGTGATACCAAATCAGCAGATTTAATGACGTGTTCACGCAGATCCCGATAACGCCAAAGTACCGGAACCGAGGCGGATTCAGGCTGCCAAGGCTCAATTTTATTAGCGACTGTCCAAAGTGCCCCTGTCTTATGATTTGCCAACTCCTTGTAATACGCTAACAGTTCAGGGGAATCCGCAACATTAGCGCGGCCAATAATGTCTTCTCTGTATTGATCATGGGTTTGATCTTTTTCTTGTTGAGACATAAATATCTCCTGTACGGATAAGTTGAGAATCATTGGAAAATTTGAAACCTATTGGTCATATTTCTGTGCCAATTGACGTTCCAGTTGTTCTTTGCCGTAAAGATAAGGTTTAGGCCAATCGATCTCTGTCCAGCCGTATCTGGCACATTCGTGCTGCAACCAGGCTGCATTGGACAGGAATGGACGTGATAAAGCACAGAGGTCGGCACGGCCTGAGGCAATAATGCCGTTGATTTGATCAGCATCAGTAATCGCACCGACAGCAATAACAGGCACTTTGCCTTCATTGCGGATGCGATCAGCCATAGGGGTTTGGTACATCCGCCCATAAACGGGCTTTTGTTCAATGGAAACTTCACCAGTGGAGCACGCTATAATATCCGCACCCGCTTCATACAAATATCGGGCAATCAATACCGCCTCATCAACGGTAGTTCCTCCTTCGACCCAATCGGTGGCAGAAATACGCACAGATATCGGCAGATGGGCGGGCCAGGCAGCACGTACCGCTTTAAAGACCGCCAGCGGAAAACGGAGACGGTTTTCCAGCGAACCGCCATATTCATCATCACGCTGGTTAGTCAGCGGCGAAATAAAGCCGGAAAGCAAATAACCATGAGCAGCCTGAATTTCCAGCCAGTCAAAGCCCGCCTCGATGGCCCGATATGTTGCCGCCACAAATTGCTCAGTAATTTCACTCATCTGTGCTTTGGTGAGCACCGACGGCACTTGTGAGATCCCGGACAGATAGGGCACAGCCGAAGCCGAAACCAGGGGCCAGTTTTCTTCGGACAAAGGATGATCGGATTGTTCCCATCCCCGTTGGGTTGATCCCCGCCTCCCCGCATGTCCCAGTTGAATACCCACCAAGGCAGTGGTGTGCTGATGGATAAAATCGGTGATCGTCTTCCAGGCCTGCGTTTGTTGATCGTTCCACAAACCCGTGCAAAAAGGGGTGACACGGGCTTGTGGTGAAACCGCCGTCATTTCCGCGATGATCAAACCGGCACCCCCCAATGCTCTGCTACCAAGGTAAACCTGATGAAACCGCCCCGGCATACCATCCACTGCGCTATATAGCAGTGTAGGGGAAACAACAACACGGTTTCTCAGGATCACGTCCCGCACCTTATAAGGTGTCAACAACGGTGGGATCGGCAAAGACAAGTGACCAGACTGTCGGGTAAACCAGCACTCATAATTTTCCAGCCATGCCTTATCTCTTACCCGCAGATTTTCATGGGAAATACGCTGTGAACGTGTCAGCAGCGAATAAGCAAATTGTTCCGGTGAGAGACCTTCGTAGCGCACCACATTTTCAAACCATTCGGTTGAATTACGCGCCGCATTCTGGATTTTCAACACTTCCACACTGCGCAATTTTTGGTAATGGGCTAAACCTGCCGACAAATCCCCTTGATTGTCTTTCAAGCTGTTAGTCAATCCAATTGCATCTTCCAGTGCCAATTTTGTGCCGGAGCCAATGGAAAAGTGGGCGGTATGGGCTGCATCTCCCATTAATACAATGGGAACATTTTTGCCGTGTTCTCCTTCCGGTTTGATCCGATGAATCCAATTAGCACAGATCACCCGTGGGAAACGTATCCAAATCGCAGCACCACGCAAGTGCGACGCATTGGAGATCAGTCTGTAGCCATCCAGCCACGGTGCGAACAGTTTTTCACAATATGCAATGCCCTCTTCCTGTGACATTTTGTCGATACCCGCTGCCAGCCAAGTCTCTTCTGTTGTTTCAACAATAAAGGTCGATAACCCTTCCTGAAATTGATAAGCATGAACTTGAAACCAGCCATATTCGGTTTCTACAAACAGAAATGTAAAAGCATCAAATACCTTGCGGGTTCCCAGCCAGACAAAACGACAATGACGCTGGTCGATATCCGGCTCAAATACTTCGGCATAGCGGCTGCGGATCTGGCTGTTGATTCCATCAGAGGCAATCAACAAATCAACATCATATTTACGGGCGATCTCTTGTTCATCCTCAACTTGAGTCTCGAATACGAGTTCAACTCCAGCTTCCTGACAACGATCTTGCAGGATATTCAGTAATTTTTTACGGCCAATACCAATGAACCCATGACCACTACTGCGATTTAGCGTTCCCCGGAAGTAGATATCAATATCATCCCAATGGCTAAATTCCCCGCCAATCGTTGCGGCTGAAACGGGATCTGCCATATTCAGGTTTTCCAGCGTTGCATCCGAAAACACCACACCCCAGCCAAACGTGTCATACGGGCGATTGCGCTCGATTACCACAACACGGTTATCAGGATTTTGCAATTTCATCAGCAAACCGAAATATAATCCTGCCGGCCCACCACCAACACATACGATGTTCATACTTTTTGTGTCCATGCTTATGCTCCTGTCACAAGTACCAACCACCCGATAGTTTGATTGGGGATAGTTTGATTAGGAATAGTTTGATTGAGACATGAATTCGGTTAAGGGATCTGTTCAGTTAATGCATAATAAAGTTCATCAGGGATCGGGATCGCCTTATGGGTATCCAGTGAAGTCGTGGCATAGGTCTGAATCGCGCTCATTCTCAGCTCTCCGCTCTTGCTGACACAGCGCTGAAGTAGCTTCAGTGATTTCCGACCAATTTGCTCAACATTTAACTCCAGCCAAACCTCATCCCCCATCCTGCTGATCGCCTTAAATTCGGCTTCCACATGAACTGTCGGCAGGCCAAAGCGATATTTTGAGATGTAACTGGCATATCCCATTGGGGTTAATTCATCAAACCAGACCTCGAGTAAGTTGTTGAACATGATGAAATACTGAGGATAAAAGACGATCCCCGCAGGATCACATTCAGAAAACCGAATCTTATGAGGCTGTACAAACTTCAGTAGGCCCATCGCAGACCCCTCCTTAACATACTCATTTTTAATAGAGAGAAAGATGCCGTTGGCACTCGCGTAATTGATTGCCATGTTCATCAGCCAACGCAGCTTCACGCAGTTGCCGGAGGCTGGCGGCAGGCAAATGATTTAAATGATGATCAACAATCTCCATCAGGGTCTGGAAATTGCGCAACCCACGGATATGCGTTTCGCCATATCCCTTGATCAACCGCTGACATTGGGTAATTTCCAGAGCCAACGCCGGATCGCGTTTAGCGGCTACCATAATCCGCTGTAGCCAGCCTTCAATCCGTTCTGTTTCATGCTGAAAACGCAGGGTATGGCGGCGCATCCGGCGCCACTTTGCCAGCGTGTACAGCAACAAATATCCCCGGATTGAACTTGTGGTAATCACACGCCCACAACTGAGTAATTTTGCCAGCATCCGGTTAACAAAATGAGAACGAGACAACCAACGCCCGATACTGGCGGGCAAGGTGTCACACACTTCTTCCATTCTCGGGTGCATAAATTCATTAATTTCTATGAGTTGAGCACGACTCCCCCTCACTTCCTTGCGAACCCGGTTAAACCGATCGGCTCTGATCTTCAGATCAGCCACCCGGATGGTATCTTCATAAGCCATCCACAGGGCCAGATAACGGGCCGTTTCGCACAGTAATCGCTCATCATGCTCTGCTGCCTGATTATTAAGATCCTGCAATCGTTCAAGATACAATTTGGCGTAAGCCGGATCTTGATAATCAATCAAACGCCTGACACCTTCGGTAGCGATATCATGAACACCAGACGGAAGCTGTTGCCGGATACACAGCAAAAGGGCATTCACCGTGTTTTTATAAGAAATGCTTTTATTGGAGCTGTTTTGATAAAGAGGTTGTTCAGGAGAACGGTTATGGCGGTAAGTCAGTACTCTTTTCGGGATATTAGCAGCACTGGTTGCCAATGTTGAACCTGCAATCCCCACCTCCGACTGCGCCCGATTCAACCCCAAGCGAAAGGCTTGCAGGCTGGTTTTTATTCCCACCTTTCCCTTGATGATTGTCTCTTCAAACTGGAAGCAGCTAAATGGCAGAACACCTGTGCCACAAAGTGCACCAAACAATACCGCACTAATAACACTGCCACTCTTCTCTGCCATCAGTGCCATATCAAAACAAACAAAACGCAAAGCAGCCTGTTGAGATTGCCGGATCAACACGCGGCTATCCACCCGGCCATCCCCCATCGCTGATTTTTCTCCCATCGAAAACACTCGATGTGCCGAGGCAATCAATGTAGTGCGATCCGGCGTGACAAAACCGCGCAGGACAGCACGCCCTGCTTCCATCAATTCTGAGGCCAGAACGATATCCACATCACCAACAGTCGGCATCAGAGCCAACACAGGTTCTGCTATTTCAGGATCATCCGAGCCGGGGAATAGTTCAACATAGTAGATCGTTGCTCCAGTTCGCTGTGCCACACCGGGTACAGATGTCGTCTGGGCAAAATAACCATTCTTTTCACCCAGATTGACGATCCAATCAGCCAGTACACCACCGCCTTCTCCTCCCATTGCCAAGATCGCAATTTTGATCGGCTGAATGTTCGGCAGTTTGTTGAATGAATTAACGGGCGATTTCATAAAAAACAGTCCCCTTAAAAGTCATATTTTTCACGCCGTTTAACATCACGACGCTGTAAATAGCCGATAATTCCTTTGCGAATGCGGTAAATCATCCTCTCCCAGAAAGTAGGATTCGTAATAATTCTCACCTTAAAAAAAGAGGGACACAGTATCGCGGCATGAGAGATTTCCCCGCATAATCCGCAGCCCACACAACTATTCAATACCGTCGCTACCGGATCGGGACGCAATGGATCAGGGTTTGGTTTTATCGACAGAGAAGGACAGCCAGACAAACGAATACAAGAGTGATCCCCCGTACAAAGATCAGGGTCGATGCCAAAACGCTCACGGACGATCCGCTGTTTTGCCGCAATAGCCTCCTTGATCTTTTTCTTCTCGCGGCGCTGTTTGTTCAACATACATTCGCTTTGTGCGACCAAGACCTTTGGCCCTTTCTCACCTGTCGTCAGTGCCTCGCGCAAAGTGCAGGTCATTGCTTTTAGATCATAAGTACGCTTGATCGTACGCACCCATTTTACACCGACACCTTTAACCGCTTTTTCTATTTCATGACCTGTACTGCGACCCGGATTCAATGCCGTTGAGGACAGAATATCCTGTCCTCCCGTCGCAGAGGTGTAACTGTTGTCCACGATGATGGTCAGATTATCGCTACAATTAAAAACACTATTGGCAACGCCGCTCGTCAGACCGTTGTGCCAAAATCCGCCATCTCCCATCACTGAAATCGCCCGCTTATTCGCTACCGGGGCACTCAGTGCTGCTGCACTTGCTGCACTCAACCCATACCCCATCGTGGTATTGCCCAAATTGAATGGAGGAAAAATAGCAAACAGGTGACAACCAATATCTGCACTGACATGCTGTGGCCCCAACTCCCGCTCAAGCAGTTTCATCGCCGTAAAAATCGGACGTTCCGGGCAACCAGAGCAAAACCCCGGCGGACGACCATGAACCACATTTTCCAGCAAATCTTTTGATGCCGCATTCACGCCATTTATTTCTTCCTTCTCCTCAGTCAGCAAACTGACCGCAGGAATGCGTACCTGATATGCTGCTACCGGAATTTCAGCGTCAATCTTGTGGTAACGTTCAAGGAAAGCACGGAGTCCCGCCAACACAGTTGCCGTATCGTATTCCCCTGCCATTGGCAACAAATCCTTGCCGTGCAAATGGGCGGTTATGCCACGTTGACGCAGAATATTGGCAACGTTTTGTTCCACAAAGTTAGGCTGGCCTTCTTCCAACACTAAAACCGCCTGTTTGCCATGACAAAAACGCTCAAATTCCTCTTCAACCAGCGGGTAAGCCACATTCATGACATACAGCGGAATTTGGCTTTTGCCAAAAACATCCGCCAATCCGAGCAAATTCAAGGCTCGTATCACGGTGTTATAGCATCCGCCTTGCAGTGCAATACCAATATCATCAGCACCTTCAGCAAAAAACTCATTTAATTCGCGCTCCTGAATAAAACGTACAGCAGCAGGCCAGCGATCTTGAATTTTCTCTTTTTCATGCAGAAAACAGGCAGGCGGCAAAACAATGCGATTAAGATTACGCACCGGATTTTTCAGGGCATCTTTGATCATGAATGTAGTCGCGCGATTATCCTCACAAACAAACCGTCCATGCACATGACAAGCACGAATGCGCATTTGTAACATGACAGGTGTGTGGCTGGCTTCCGACAGCTCAAATCCCGTTTTCACCGCCCGCACAATCGAAGGCAGATTGGGGCGCGGATCGAACAACCAGATCTGCGATTTCATCGCAAAGGCATGGCTACGCTCCTGCATAATGGAGGAACCTTCACCATAATCTTCCCCGACAATAATCAACGCACCACCAAGGACGCCACCAGATGCCAGATTTGCCAGCGCATCCGAGGCAACATTGGTGCCGACAGTCGCCTTGAATGTCACGGCACCACGCAAGGGATAGTTAACAGAGGCGGCGAGCGTAGCGGCGGCAGTAGCTTCACTGGCACTGTTTTCAAAACGGATACCATATTCGGACAGAACATCCTGTGCATCCGCCAGTACATCCACCAAATGTGAAATCGGCGCTCCCTGATAACCGGCAACATACGCAACGCCAGATTCCAACAGCGCTTTTGTCACAGCAAGTATTCCTTCGCCACTGAAAACGTCACCTTGACCCAAACGTAATTTTTTCACTTCTTCGACAAATGATCGTTCAGCCATGCCCACCTCATCGTGTCAACCTGATATCTCTTAGTGACATTGATGTAATGCAAGTATGAATTAATGGTCAATGCATGATTTGTCATGTACTTGTTATTTATGCAGTGTCCGGATAAAGCCTGCATCAGATGGACAAATTATCAATAAAATCCGGCAAAACAGGCTTTACTTGAGAGAGATGAATATCATTGGCAGTAAATAATGCCTTTTATGAACATATGCATAATCATATATATTCCATTTAGACAATATATGGATACTGTTAATAACAAAATGAGATAGAGCCAATCAAGTTATTGACTGAAGGTATCTGAAATGACGAGCAATCCGTGGCCTCACTATCGTCCTGAATTAAATAACCGTTCTGAATCAAACAACGCTGAATCACGATATTCCGGTTCAAAATGCACAGATCCTAAATATGCGGTATCGAAAATTACGTCTCACTTCAATTCTTCCGACCATTTACTTTTTTCATCCACTGATCTTGATGAAATTAAATCTATGGTCGGACGGGTCATGCAGCCTCATCAATTAAATATATTGAATGGCTGCCGAAAGCTGGATGCCAAAATGCACTATATCCCGCTCGGGGATTTTTCCATGAGCCGGCTGCGGTATGGTGCCAACGTTGAAATCAATCCGGGTGAATTAACAGACTTTTTTCTTATCCAGATGCCGCTGACAGGCTGCGCACGTATTGAGAGTGGTGATCAGCAACTTGATTCCACCCCGAATATGGCATCCGTTCTCAGCCCGAACCAACACACCTCCATGCGCTGGAACGCGGATAGCGACCAGTTTATGGTCAGAATGTCCCGCTCACTGCTTGAACGAACCCTTGTCGGGATACTGGGGCATCCATTGGATCATCCCCTGATATTTGAATTGGGCTTTGAGTGGCAGCATTGTCAGGCATGGCGCTGTTTAATGCCTTATCTATTAGAATGTTTAACCCAAATACCCGATATCCTGCAATACAAGCTGGTTACCAACCAGCTGGAACAATTGCTTTCCGCCACATTGCTCTCCACACATCAGCATAATTACAGTGAATCCCCCTCTAACCACCGCTCTTCCATACGCCCACGGCATGTACGGCGGGTACAGGAATACCTGCAAGCCCATGCCCACGAATCGGTTACAGTAGAACAACTCGCCCAAATAGCGGGAGTCAGCTTGCGCAGCCTCTATTCCGGCTTCAAAGAATTCTTGAATATCAGCCCGATGCAATATTTACGTGACCTGCGCATGGAGCATGTCCGCACGGAGCTTATGGCAGGAGAAGCCACCAGCGTCACCGGTGTTGCCCTGCGCTGGGGATTCGCCCATATGGGACGATTTAGTGCGGAATATAAAGCCCGCTATGGTGAAACACCGAGCAAGAGTTTGAAACGTGGCTAATCCATGATTTTAGTGTATTACTACTGTGAAACCTTATTTTTATTATTTATTGGATGAATAAGATAATAAAAATAAACGCTGCTCATATTACCGAGCAGCGTCGCTCATTACTCACCATGTTATTTTCCCAGTGAAGCGATATTGTTAATCTCTTCAATTTTCAGCTGTTCAATAATCCGCTATACCCAATGGATTTCAATATGCATCAAGACGAAGGGTGTATATCATTATAAAAATGTATTCATATTAAAAGGGAATCGCCGCTTTTAAGAATACTTGCGAACCCGCCGGACGGTTGTTCACTGCAAAGTCTTTTTGCCATTTCACCGCGACCAGCCAGCCTTTATTGTTGGCATAACGGACAGAAGGGCCAATTCCGAACGCACTTGCTTTACCCTGTGCGGATTTTGGTCCATTGTCATGGGTTATCTGCTGAAAAACATAGCCGCCAACTCCCGCCACCAAACCATTGCCAAATCCCCATCCCAAAGCATAATCCGCATGAAGGGCCTGACCGGAAGTCGTGTTGGTATCTTGATTACGGAAGTTGAAATCATGCATTACTTTTAAATCCACATTAGCGCCATAAGCAGGAAAATAGCTGAACGCCCAGACAGGCTGAACCGTCCAATGATTTTTTCCCAGACTGGAAGGATCATTGCGATTGTAGCTGCCTGTCGGTGCATTGATATCCAACCCAATGACATAACCTGAATCGGGTGTGGAATGATAGCCCAAGGCCGGGCCAAAGGTGATATCGCCTATCCCCTTGCTGTTATTGTGCTTGCCAGCCGCTTCAGTATTCACGTCCAATAACGGTACGATAGTATGGTAGGCCAGCTGCCCGCCAAAAATTTTCTGATCTGTCACCCAAACCAACCTCGGTGCCAACACATTCACGTTAACCTTAAAACCCGGAACGGGGATCTGTTCACCGTTGTTTCCCTTCAGCTTGTTATAGTGAATATTCCCGCCATAAAACAGTGAATGGATGCCTGAAGGCGGTAATACACCTGACAAAAAATTATCCAAGCCATCAGGATAGGAGCCTGTTCCCCCTCCTTCTGTCGCCATGACCGAAGTGCTCGGCAATAACAAGATTGCTGCATAAAAGTACGGCCTGAATTTTATCGCTTTTAACGCCATAATAGTTTCCCTCTCGTTAAGAGATGAATGGACAAAATGAGAAATGCCTGACTAATTTGTTTAACGTTGTGCAAGTTGACGGGCAACAAGATAGCCGGAAATTCCGCCTAATCCGGGTCCCGGATGAGTTGAAGCTCCAATGTGAAATACATTACTGATGTGAGTCTGATGCGCTTTCACACCTTTCGAAGAAGCAAAAGGACGCAACCAGAAAAACTGATCGGGCGAACAAATACCTGAGTAGGGATCACCGCCGACCAAATTATGATTCAATGCCTGTAAATCCGCCGGAGAATAGGCTTTACGCCCGACGATCGAAGATGAAAAACCGGGCATCACATTTTCCAGACGAATCTGCACACGGTCTGCAACCGCTTCACGGACAGTTTCATTCCATTTGCCATCTGCGGGAATTGGAATTTCTCCCAGTGCATCACCTTTCAAATGAACGGGAAGTTCCTGCATCTGAACCCACAAGATCCACCCGCCTTCTGGGGCACGGGAAGGATCAAGGGCTGTCGGCTGCCCGATACCCAGCGTCGGGTGGCTTGGCAGATAACCATTATTAGCTTGTGCTACAGATAGGCATACCTGTTCCATACTCTCCGTTAAATGAACAAGCGGTACATGGCGCAATTCCGGTTCACACCACGGAGGAGGGGCATTCAGGGCAAAATGAATCTGCATTCCCCCCCGCCCGTAGCGATAGCTCCGTGCCCGTTGCATAACAGTCTCAGGAACGTTATCCAGCAGGTGACCATAAAGCTGTCGGGGAGTTACATTGCAAACCACCGCTTCACTTGCATGATAAACCTTTCCTGCCACCGTTACGCCAGTCGCACGAAGCGTTTTTCCTCGCTTTTGGGTGATGATGCGGTCAACTTGCGCATGAGTCATAAGCTGACCACCATTCTGCTCAATAATGGCCCTGAATGCTTCCACTACCCGAATACCGCCGCCTTTCACAACAGGCATTCCTCCCGCAAGCACAGCGGCGAAGGTAAGTTTGCCAATCAAAGCGGAACCGGCATCATCCGGTCCCAATCCCGTATGCAATACCCAAGGCGCAATCAAGGCACAGTTAAAATCGGACTGTAATTCACGTTCAGACCAGCGCCGGAAAGTTTCCAATGAATTACCGGCAAATTCCACCAATCCATCAATGCCGCGTTTTCGCCATTCAGAGAACAGTAACTTAAGTGTTCCTAACCCATAAGGGTTTTGCCCCAACAGGCCAAAGAGCAATCCGGCATCATCATGAAGGATTTGCTGTGCCATGCGTCTCAATGCCGCACCGTCTCCTATAGCGATTTCATCAAATCGTGATGCCGAAGTCAGAATATCCCGCTTTAAGGCAATACCCCTGCCATTCGGTTGTACCAATCCGGTTGAATATTCACTTTGCATGAATTCCACACCTGCCTGTTCCAGTGCAGGTCCCAACACTGAATAAGCGGGACTGCCCAGAAACAGTGGATACCAGCAGGAGAGCACATCATGGATATAGCCCGGAAAAAGCTCTTCTGTGCGAATGCTGCCACCCAGTACATCATTCCGTTCCAGCATCAGGACAGACTTGCCCCATATCGCCAACAAGGCAGCACAGACCAGCGAGTTTATGCCACTGCCCACGATGATAATTTGTGGCTTGGGATCGATCATGGTATCTCTCCCGAAAGAGAATCGACCAGAGCCAGAACACGCAGGGGGCTGCCTGATCCTCCCTCAATCTTGAGAGGTGCTGCAATCAGTACTGCGCCGGTTGGTGGCAGCAAATCGAGATTTTTCAGGCACTGCAAACCATATTTATTCGCTCCGTGCATCAAAGTATGGCAAGGATAAGCCACAGGCCATGCGTAGGATTGACCCGCATCAGTATTGACAGTTTCTACCCCGAATCCCCGAATATCTCGCTCATGGATCAACCATTCTACAGCTTCTTGGTTCGGTCCCGGAGTGTGCGCACCATCATCACGCATGTTGAGAAAGAGAGCCGGATTATCTGCCCGTTTCGACCAATCCGTTCTGAACAGCAGCCATCCTCCCGCAGGAATGCGTCCGTACTGCGCTTCCCACTCCTGTAAAAATTCCACCGTTAATAGCCAATCCGGATCTTGTGCCACCTGTTGGCTGGCATCCACCACCACAGCAGGTGCCACAAAGTTATCCAAAGGGATAGTATCAACGGTGTTATCCCGATGATCTTTACCGCTGACCCAATGTATTGGGGCATCAAAATGTGTTCCTGTATGCTCACCACAACTAAAATTGTTCCAGTACCAGTCAGAGCCATTCTCGTCATACTGAGAAATGCGCTCGACCTTAAACGCCCAGACTTGTCCGAACTGTTCAGGCAATTGTAAGGCCGGAAAATTCGGGGACAGTGTTTGCGTGAGATCAATAATCTTTACTCTCCCCTGATTCAGCGCACTGACAAACGCATTTAATGGACTTTTCATGTATATCTCCTGAGTGTTTTCCCAACAAATAAATGTTCTTACAAAAACAACAGAATAATTTTTTATATTTCGCGCATATCATGCAGTGCAGTAAACATACCACCATGAAAAACCAACGGTTTACCTTCAATACTGGCAATGCGTTTTACTTTACCAATCATCAGTAAATGATCGCCAAGATGCGTTTGCTGATGATTGACACAAACCAGTGTCGCTATCGCTCCCTCAATCGAAGGAACCCCTTCTGGTGTTTCCTGCACGGGAATATCCTGAAATTTGTTTTCAACCCCCGGATTGGCAAAACGCATTGCCAGCTCCTGATGATCGCACCCAAGCATGCTGATGGTGAAATATTCACAGTCCCGAAATACAGTCAGATTAGGAGAATGACTGACCAAACTCCAGAGCACCAGCGGCGGCTCCAGCGAAAGTGAAGCGAATGAATTGATGGTCAGACCTACGTTACGCCCGTCAGCAGTGCGTGTCGCAGCAACCGCAACCCCTGTCGGATAATTTCCCAAAAGCGCACGCAGCGCCCTTGCCCCAAATTCAGTTACCCCCCATTCAGCATTAAACACGGGTATCTGACTGTGCAGTATATTCAGATTCATGGCCATTTCTCCGCTCAGGCACTTGCTTTTTGAATCGTCTGTGACTGGATGTACTCTTCGCAGGCTTGACTATCCTTCCACCATGGGAACAGCACAGGAGGATGGTTGAAAGCATTGGCAATCGTGCTGGCAAGTGCCGGCAGTTGTTGGGCTGCGCCCAGTAAATGCAGGATATGAGGTTCCGGTGGAACAAGCAGGCTGTTTGTCCACTCCACAACGTAATGACCATATTTCCAGAACGTTTCAAACGTATCGTTCATCCACTCTGTCGTAAAAGGCTTATCCCCACGGGCAAGAATGGCTTCGTAATACACTTTGCAGGCTTTGGTGGCATTATTCGAGCCTTGCCCTGTCAGCGGGTCATTCGTGACGACGGTATCCCCCAACCCAAAAATCTGTTTGCCGGAAGGCAGTGTCAATACAGGCTTGCGTACCACCGGAGCGAAACATCCTGCCAAAATGCCATTTGCATCCGTAAGTTCCACTTGCTTACAACGTTCAGCTTCCCACGGTAGGAACGTCTTGAGAATTTGCTTGCTATAGGCCAGATGTTTCTGCGGCGTTCTGGCCTCTCGCCAGCCATCCATGACTCCTCCCGGTATGCCTTCAAAAACCATGATGTCGCAAGGGCCATTTAGCGTCAGGGCGGGAAAAACAAAATATTCACCGACACCCGGAATCAGGTTAAAAGAAACACGGGAATATTCAGGTGTTGGCAGCATTCCATTTACATAAGTCAATGCCAATGCTCGCTGAGGTTTATCATAAGGAGATCGGGAAATATCGCGTTCCAGCAATTTCACGATTTCTCCCTTCCCGCCCGCCAGAATAACCAGTTCGTGACTGTCCGCCAATCGTTCCAATTCAATAAGACCTACATCGTCAATAACCAGATTACCGCCACGGGAAGCAAATTGCTCCATCCAAAATGGCATCTTGATGCGTTGATCGACAGCTTGTGCGTATTTGTCGAGTCGAGCGCTCCACTCAATAACCTTTTCGTCGAAAATTTTGGGATGGGGTACAACAAAACCAATACCTTCAACGGGAGGACACTGTGTTTCCCACGGATTTAATCCTAAATCACGTTCGAATTGCAAAGAAGAATCGAACATACATTGGCTCGACATAACCCGGCCATTGCAGACATCATCAGGGGTGCGATTGGTCACAACAGTCACTTGATAGCCCTTGTCCAGCAGACCAAGGGCCAGAGGCAGTCCGGCTTGACCACCCCCTACGATAGCTATACGACGCATGATATTTCCTCTTGTGTTTTGAATGACGAAACCCAGATGCTGCCGTTATTTCTGTTTCAGCATCCCTATTCCGCCAAACGCGGAATGGCTGGTTTTGCCTGCTCGGGTCCCATGACTGAATAGCCGCCATCAACGGCATAATCCGCCCCAGTCACAAAACTCGCTGAATCTGACAGAAGAAAAGCCACCACCTGTGCGATCTCTTCAGGATCACCCACACGACCAAGCAAATGGTAATCAGCGGCGACTTCATCCGTTTTCTGACGATTGCCCTGAGTCAACTCATCCATGACACGTGACCAGGTCCAACCCGGAGAGACAGAGTTAACGCGAATACGATCAGCAGCGTAATCCATTGCCATGCTGCGGGTGATTTGCAACAGAGCCGCTTTGGAAGCGGGGTATACCCAACGGCCCGTTTGAGCTATAGAAGATGAAATGCTGGTGAAATTAACAATTGCCCCACCTCCTGTAGCAACAAGATAAGGGCGCACAAACTGAGCTGCCCTGAGGGCACTGACCACATTGATATTCAAGGCTGTCAGCCACATTTCACGGCTGGAATCTTCCCCGTCATCCAGATACGTTGACGCAAGATTGACGAGATAATCCAGACGATCATAATAAGCAACGACCTCATTGATTCCCTGAAAAAGTTGCTTATCGTCAGTAATATCAACATGCCAAAAGTGAATGGTTCCAGATTGGCAATTAACAGCTTTCTGCCCGTTTTTCTGATCGATGTCTAAAATCGCGACCTTAACACCATATTCACTCAATACTCTGGCAACAGTTGCACCAATTTTGGTAGCTCCGCCAGTGATAATAGCGACTTTATTATCCAGACCTTTCATGAGTATTCCCCTTTTGTCATATATCGAATGCATAAGCACTGAATGGGTATACAATGGGTATAGGTATGACGTGATGAATCATTATTAGGGATTTATCATTGCGTGGAATATATAAATCTGAATAGCCGCTATATGCAGAAAAGATCCATTTTGTGCAGATATGTGATGAATATTTGAGAGGAAATAATAAATTATCCAAAAAGATAATTCAGAACCCAAAACCAGTAAATTTTTCAATATTCATTCAGATAGGATAATTGATTATATTATGGATAAAATATAAATAAAAAAACAGCAAGGCAGATTCAATACTAAAATGTGATTTACATTGGATTATTGATACCGTATTCCCACCATTATTCATAGAAATAGCACCTAAAAAATAAAATTAACTTTTTGCTTCAAGCTGATATCAAATTGATATATGTTAATATTTATTTTTGATATTGCTCTGTTATATCGTTATTTTGTAAATTAGTTACAAATTTTGTTCTGGTTTAGTAAATTAACAATAAAGCAGGACATAATAATGATATTTATATTTTACAGATAAAATAATCAATTAAGAGTAACAATATCACAATAAATTGATTCACTCTTCAATCCAATAAAGGAATTCCCAGATCAATCGAAACAAGTGCACCAGTATTTTTGATTGTCAGTCTCGAGAGTAAATATCACTTAACTAAAGGAAATGACAATGAAATTAGAAACCTTATCTATCCATGCCGGTTATTCACCTGATCCTAAAACCAAAGCAGTTGCTGTCCCGATTTACCAAACAACTTCCTATGCTTTCGATGATTCCCAGCATGGTGCTGATCTCTTTGGTTTAAAAGTTGAGGGCAACATTTACACTCGTATAACAAATCCAACCAATGAAGTATTGGAAAAACGTGTCGCTGCTCTGGAAGGAGGAATTGGTGCACTTGCAGTTGCTTCTGGCATGGCGGCAGTTACCTATGCAATCCAGACTATTGCCACTGTGGGAGACAATATTGTCTCCATAGCAAAATTATATGGGGGAACGCATAACTTAATGGCGCACACTTTCCCGAGTATCGGGATTGAAACTCGTTTTGTAGAGCATGACGATATTGCCGCCATTGAAGCGATGATTGATGAAAAAACCAAGGCAGTATTTTGCGAATCAATCACAAATCCCAGTGGAAATATCGTTGATATTCAAGCAATGGCGGAGGTCGCCCATCGCCACGGTCTTCCTCTTATTGTCGATAACACCGTTGCAACGCCTTACCTATGCCGTCCGTTTGAACATGGCGCAGATATTATCATCCACTCCCTGACTAAATATATCGGCGGTCACGGCACTTCTATTGGCGGGATGATTGTTGATTCAGGTAAATTCCCTTGGGCGGAACATAAAGATCGCTTTACGATTTTAAACACGCCGGATGCTTCATATCACGGAATAAACTATACCGAACATTTTGGTGCAGCGGCCTTTATCGCCCGCTGCCGTGTTGGACCACTGCGTAGCATGGGTGCAGCATTGTCTCCTTTTAATGCTTTCTTGATTTTGCAGGGTCTTGAAACACTGGCACTTCGCATGGAGCGCCATACAGAAAATGCCCTGAAAACTGCTCAATATTTAGAACAACACCCTCAGGTATCATGGGTTAAATACGCAGGGTTATCTACACACCCAGAACATAATTTGGCTGTTCGTTATATGGGCGGAAAGCCAGCTTCTATTTTGTCCTTCGGTATCAAGGGAGGAGAAGAATCAGGCATACGCTTTATTGATGCCCTGCAATTAATTGTACGACTGGTCAATATCGGTGATGCTAAAACTCTGGCATGTCACCCAGCATCAACCACCCACAGTCAGCTAAGCGATAAAGAAATGGTAGATGCTGGTGTATCACGGGATTTGATCCGCTTATCCATTGGGCTTGAGCACAGCGATGATATTATTGCTGATCTTGCACAGGCATTGGATGCAGCAAAATAAATTTATAATAACTTAATTAACAAGTTACCCAATAAATTTCAAATCGCGGCTTTGTTGGCTGCACTCACTCACCCCGGTCATATAGTTATCTATGCTCCCGGGGATTAATGAGAGGCTTCTGCCTCTCACCAGAGGGCAGGCTTTGGCTGGGCAAATTCGTTCCCGACGAATTTGTCGCTCCCTTGCCGTCGCGCTGCATCTTGAAATCCATTAGGCATATATAAACCTATAATCCGATACAGCATCAATCCTGACCCGATCATTACAAGCAGCAACATATCCATAACGACTCCCTTTCATCTTTATTTTTGATTGTAATGATAACCATTCTCATATTAATATGGTTGCGTGATAATTAACTTATGATACATTTAGCCATGTCTGAGCATACTGCCACTACAGCTCCTTTTACACTTGAATCGCTTTATGGCGCGCATCATGGTTGGCTGAAAACATGGCTCACCCGCAAACTCCAGTCGGCTTTTGATGCTGATGATATTGTTCAGGATACGTTTCTGCGGGTAATGAGGAACGATTCGCTTGCGTCCATCCGCGATCCCCGCTCCTTTTTATGCACCATTGCCAAACGGGTAATAGTTGATCTCTTCCGCCGTAATGCACTCGAGAAAGCCTATCTTGAGATGCTGGCGCAATTGCCAGAAACGCACGCCCCCTCCTCAGAAATACGTGAAAGTCAGCTGGAAACCCTGCAACTGCTCGACAAAATGCTGGATGGCCTGAGCGGTAAAACCCGCGACGCGTTTCTGCTTTCCCAGCTGGAGGGGCTAACCTATAACGACATCGCGTGCCGTCTGTCCGTCTCTGTCAGCTCGGTGAAAAAATACGTGGCCAGAGCAATGGAGCACTGTCTGTTATTTCGTCTGGAGCACGGGCTTTGAGCAACACACTGACCGATTCCCGCCGTCAGGCGCTGCGTGCAGCCTCTCACTGGTATGCAGTATTAAACTGCGGGCGGGTCAGCCCTCAGCAGCAGGCGCGCTGGCAGCAATGGTATGAACAGGATCAGGACAACCAGTGGGCATGGCAACAGGTGGAAATTCTGAGCAACCAATTCAGCAGCGTGCCTGACGGTGTGGCCAGCCGCACGCTCCACGATATTCAATATACCCGCCGCCACATGATGAAAGGACTGTTGCTGATACTTGGCGTCGGTAGCGGCTGGCAGCTCTGGCGTTCAGAATCGGGTGAAGGGTTACGCGCCGATTATCGCACCGCAAAAGGGGCAATAAGCCAACAGTGGCTGGAGGATGGATCGCTTCTGTCGCTCAATACGCAAAGTGCGGTGGATGTGCGTTTCGATGCCCACCAGCGCGCCATTAAACTTTGGTACGGCGAAATTGCCATTACGACTGCCAGAGATCCACAACATCGCCCGTTTCGCGTTTTCACCCGTCAGGGGCAGCTTACCGCACTGGGCACCGAATTCACCGTTCGTCAGCAGGATGACAACACTCTGCTCGCGGTACAGCAGAATGCGGTAAAAGTTGTGCTGACCAGCGATCCAACGCAAAAACGCATTGTCCGGCAGGGTGAAAAACTGCATTTCAATGCGGTAAAGTTTGGCGAGATTGCATCGCTGGATGATGAAGCCAACACTTGGACTCAGGGCATACTCAGCTTTAGCAATAAACCGCTTGGTGAGGTGATTATTACGCTAGCACGCTATCGTAACGGCATACTGCGCTGTGATCCGGCTGTTGCCGGACTTCGCCTGAGCGGAACCTTTCCATTGAAAAATACCGATACGGTGCTGAATGTGATCGCCAAAACTCTACCCGTTAAAATTCAGTCAGTTACCCGATACTGGGTCAACATCATTCCAGCGTAAGTAAAAAAAATAAAAATAATCTTCATTTCGATTGTCCCTTTTCCCCGCTCATTCGACTTCATACATGGATACAACAAAAAAATGATGATGGAGACGGTATGACCCCTTTATGCGTTTTTCATAAAACAACACCTTTGATTACGGCTATTCGCCTGAGCCTGCTACCGCTGGTTGGCCTGGCCTCCCTGTCTGCATTCGCCGCACAGTATGACATCGCAGCCGGCGATCTGGACAAAGCACTCAATCAGTACGCAGCACGCAGCGGGATCACGTTGTCGGTGGATGCCAGCCTGACGCGCGGTAAACAGAGCAACGGGCTGCACGGCGACTACGACGTGGAAACTGGCCTGAAGGCGCTGCTCGCTGGTAGCAAGTTACAGCTCAAGTCGCTTGGGAATAATAGCTGGACGCTGGAAACTGCTCCGATCTCCCAAGAGGATAAGCTCGTCGTGGTGGGCGACTGGCTGGGTAACGCACGTGAAAACGATGTGTACGAACATGCCGGCGCACGTGATGTGATCAACCGTGAAGATTTCTCCAAAACGGGTGCCACCACCATGCGTGACGTGTTAAATCGTATTCCGGGTGTCAGCGCGCCGGAAAACAATGGTACCGGCAGTCACGATCTGGCGATGAGCTTCGGTATTCGTGGACTCAATCCACGCCTTGCCAGCCGCTCAACTGTATTAATGGATGGTATTCCGGTTCCGTTTGCGCCTTATGGTCAGCCGCAGCTCTCGCTTGCCCCCTTATCTCTGGGCAACATGAACGCAGTAGACGTGGTGCGTGGTGGCGGTGCGGTGCGTTACGGGCCGCAAAGTGTGGGAGGGGTGGTTAACTTTGTCACCCGCGCTATCCCGCAGGGCTTTGGCATTGAAGCCGGTGTCGAAGGCCAGTTGAGTCAGGTTTCTTCACAAGACAATCCGAAAGAGACGCACAACCTGATGGTGGGCGGTACGATGGATAACGGTTTTGGCTCGGCGTTGCTTTACTCTGGCTCCCGTGGCAGCGACTGGCGCGAGCACAGCGCCACCCGCATTGATGATGTTATGCTGAAAAGCAAATATGCGCCCAACGACGTGCATACCTTCAACAGCCTGCTTCAATACTACGATGGAGAAGCCGATATGCCTGGCGGTCTGTCACGCGCGGATTACGATGCCGATCGCTGGCAATCCACCCGCCCGTATGACCACTTCTGGGGCCGTCGTCAGCTTGCAAGCCTCGGCTATCAATATCAGCCGGACAATCAGCACAAATTCAATATTCAGGGCTTCTACACCCGCACGTTGCGCAGCGGCTATCTGGAGCAGGGAAAACGCATCACCCTTTCTCCACGCTACTACTGGGTGCGTGGTATTGAACCTCGCTACAGTCAGAGCTTTATGATGGGTCCATCCGCGCATGAAGTGGGAATAGGTTATCGCTATGTTAATGAATCAACTCATGAAATGCGCTACTACACTGCAACAGCCAGCGGTCAGTTGCCCTCAACGTCCAGCCCGTACGATCGCGACACGCGTTCAGTTACCGAGGCTCACGCTTGGTATATTGATGATAAAATCGATATCGGCAACTGGACTATTACACCCGGTATGCGTTTCGAACATATCGAGTCATACCAGAACAACAACCTGAAGCATAAGCATGGGGAAGTGAGCTATAACGCGCCGCTCCCTGCGCTGAATGTGCTCTATCACGTGACTGGCAACTGGAATATTTATGCCAACACAGAAGGCTCCTTTGGCACCGTCCAGTACAGCCAAATTGGCAAGGCTGTGAAAAGCGGTAGTGTGGAACCAGAAAAAGCGCGAACCTGGGAAGTCGGCACCCGATACGACGACGGCGCTCTGACTGCGGAAATGGGGCTGTTCCTGATTAACTTCAATAATCAGTACAGCTCCAACCAGACCAACGACACGGTGACCGCACGCGGTAAAACCCGTCACACCGGGCTGGAAACGCAGATGCGGTACGATCTTGGCGATCTGACGCCAACGCTGGAAAACCTCTCCGCCTATGCAAGCTATGCGTATGTAAATGCGGAGATCCGCGAAAGTGGCGACACTTACGGAAATCAGGTACCGTTCTCACCAAAACACAAAGGTACTTTTGGGGTGGACTACAAACCGGGCAACTGGACGTTCAACCTGAACAGTGATTTCCAGTCCAGCCAGTTTGCGGATAACAACAATACCATTACAGAAAGCGCCGATGGCAGCACTGGCCGTATTCCTGACTATATGCTGTGGGGTGCACGCGTGTCGTATGACTTCGGGCCGGAGATGGCCAACCTGAATCTGGCGTTCGGCGTGAAGAACATCTTCGACCGTGAGTACTATACCCGCTCTTATGATGACAACAACAAAGGTATCTATGCCGGACAACCCCGCACGCTGTATATGCAGGGTTCCGTGAAGTTTTAATTGTTAATGCCCGGCGCTTTTGCAGCGCCGGGTAAGCGCAACGTCATCTGGTCTACAGGATCTGTGTGTATTGAAAACTTTGTGTATTGAAAACATTGTGTATTTGAAAACACTGTGTATTTGAAAACATTGTGGAGTGAATATTTTGCCTTTTATTCGCATTTTTTTCGCAAGTCTGTTTGTGTTCGCAAGCCAGTCCTTTGCCGCTACTGTTCAGGATGAGCATGGCACTTTTACACTCAATAAAACACCGCAACGCATCGTGGTGCTGGAACTGTCGTTCGCCGATGCGCTGGCAGCGGTGGACATCAGTCCCGTGGGGATCGCTGACGACAACGATCCGAATCGCATTCTGGCGGATGTGCGCGCCCATTTGAAATCCTGGCAATCTGTCGGAACGCGCGCGCAGCCTAGCCTTGAAGCCATCAGCGCCCTGAAACCTGATCTGATTATCGCCGACAGCAGCCGTCACTCAGGTATCTATACCACATTGCAGGAAATTGCCCCGGTTCTGTTGCTCAAATCACGCAATGAAACATACAAAGAAAACCTGCAATCGGCAGCAATTATTGGCGAAGTAGTAGGAAAAATCGCAGAAATGCAGGCACGACTCAAACTGCACAGCGAGCGGATGGCAAAGTGGGCGAGCCTGCTGCCTGAAGGTACAAGTGTGGCATTCGGCACGTCACGTGAACAACAGTTCAATCTGCACACCAGCGGAACATATACCGGCGAAGTGCTGACAACGCTCGGACTAAAGGTTCCCGCGCCCGCAGGCCAGACATCGATGCCGTCGATAAACCTTGAGCAACTGTTGTCGATCAACCCGTCATGGCTACTGGTGGCGCATTATCGTCAGGAGAGCATTGTGAAACGCTGGCAGCAGGACACGCTGTGGCAGATTCTTACGGCCGCGCAAAAACAACAGGTCGCGGCGGTCAACAGCAATGCCTGGGCGCGGATGCGTGGGATTTTCGCGGCGGAGCGCATTGCCAGCGATACAGTAAAAATATTTCACCATCAGATGCATCCTGATACGAAATGAAGCGTATTCAACACCCAGCGCTGTTGTGGGGGATCCCTGCTGCGGCGCTTATCGCTATTTTCTGGCTGAGTCTGTTTTGCTACTCAGCCCTCCCTATTTCTGCATTTGATGCGCTGCACGCGCTGGTGCCGGGACACACGCCAACATTGCCCGAAGCACTGGTGCAAAACCTGCGTCTGCCGAGAACCCTGATCGCCCTTTCCATTGGTGCAAGTCTGGCACTATCGGGGGCGTTGCTGCAAACCCTCACCCATAACCCGTTGTCCTCGCCTTCTTTGCTTGGCATCAATAGCGGTGCGGCGCTGGCTATGTCGCTGACCAGCGCATTCAGCCCATCACCGATCGAGGGTTTTTCCATCGCATTTATTGCCGCCTGTGGTGGTGGCGTAAGCTGGCTGCTGGTGATGGCGGCGGGTGGCGGTTTCCGGCAAGAACAGGATCGCAACAAGCTGATCCTCGCCGGTATCGCGCTTTCAGCGCTCTGCATGGCGCTGACCCGCATCACGCTGCTGCTGGCAGAAGATCATGCGTATGGCATTCTTTACTGGCTGGCGGGCGGTGTCTCACATGCACGCTGGCAGGAGTTCTGGCAACTTTTCCCGATAGTCGTGCTGACAACGCTCATCGTACTGCTGCTGACCAACCAGCTTAATCTGCTTAACGTCAGCGACAGCACCGCCCACACACTTGGCGTCAACCTGCCGCGTCTGCGACTGGGGATTAATGCGCTGGTGCTTTTGCTGGTGGGTGCCTGCGTCAGCGTTGCTGGTCCCATCGCATTTATTGGTCTGTTGATACCGCATCTGGCACGGTTCTGGATTGGCTACAACCAGCGCAACGTACTGCCTATGAGTATGCTGTTGGGAGCGACGCTGATGCTACTGGCCGATATGCTCGCCCGTGCTCTGGCCTTCCCCGGTGAGCTGCCTGCGGGCGCAGTACTGGCACTGCTCGGTGCACCCTGCTTTGTCTGGCTGGTGAGGAAACGCGGATGAAAATCGTGTTTCTAATCTGTATTACCCTGATGCTGGCGTTCTGCTCCCTATTGTCGCTCAGGATGGGCGCTATCCCACTGCCGTGGCACGCACTCCTGACGGACTGGCGCAGCGGCAGTGAACACTATTACGTACTGATGCTGTATCGCCTGCCACGGCTTTTGCTGGCGCTGTTTGTCGGCTCAGCGCTCGCTGTTTCCGGCGTACTGGTTCAGGGCATCGTACGCAATCCACTGGCTTCGCCGGATATTCTCGGCGTAAACCACGCCGCCAGTCTGGCGACGGTCGGCGCGCTGCTTCTGCTGCCTTCGCTGTCGGTTATCTGGCTGCCGTTGCTGGCATTTGTCGGCGGTATGACAGCGCTGGCACTGCTACGTGCGTTGGTGAATACCACGTTTCCCATGCGTTTTGCGTTGACGGGTGTAGCACTTTCCGCCTGCTGGGCAAGTATAACCGATTACCTGATGCTTTCTCGTCCGCAGGATGTAAACAACGCTCTGTTGTGGCTGACGGGCAGTTTATGGGGGCGGGGGTGGACTTTTGTTGCGGTGGCAGTACCACTGCTGGCTGTCTTAATTCCGCTGAGCCTGTGTTTTTGTCGCGACCTCGATCTGCTGGCGCTAGGCGATGCGCGAGCCGGAACGCTCGGCGTTGCGGTTCCGCGCGTGCAGTTTTGGGGGCTGGTGCTGGCGGTAGCACTCGCGGCGACCGGCGTCGCCGTATGTGGCCCTATCAGTTTTATTAGTCTGGTGGTTCCTCATATGGTGCGAAAAATCACGGGCGGACGTCACCACTGGCTACTGCCCGTTTCCGCGCTGACAGGTGCGTTGCTGCTGGTCGTCGCGGATTTACTGGCACGAACAATTCATCCGCCTCTGGAACTGCCGGCAGGTGTGCTGACCGCAATCATCGGCGCGCCGTGGTTTGTATGGCTGCTTGTGAGAATGCGTTAAATGAAATTACATATAGATAATCTGACCATCGGGTATGGTAACCGCCCTGTTCTGGATGCACTGTCACTCGTCCTGCCGCCTGGAAAAATCACCGCACTTTTAGGCCCTAACGGTTGTGGTAAATCGACGCTATTGAAATGTATTTCTCGGCAGTTAGCGACGAAATCCGGCACCATCCTGCTAAAAAATCAACCTATTACCACGTTTTCATCCCGCCAACTTTCACGCTGCATTGCTTTATTGCCTCAGCATCATCTGACACCGGAAGGCATTACCGTCAGGGAGCTGGTCTCTTATGGCCGTAGCCCGTGGCTGTCACTATGGGGACGTCTCTCTGTAGAGGATAAGATGCGAGTGGAAGTTGCGATGGAAAAAACCCATATAGTACATATGGCACAACGGCGGTTAACCGATCTCTCTGGCGGCCAGCGCCAGCGGGCGTTTCTGGCGATGGTACTGGCGCAGGATACACCTGTGGTGTTATTGGATGAGCCTACCACTTATCTTGATATCAACCATCAGGTTGAGCTGATGAGACTTATGGGAGAACTAAAAACGCAGGGGAAAACGGTTGTAGCAGTTTTACATGATCTTAATCAGGCCAGTCGCTGGTGTGATCATTTGGTGGTGCTGGCAGACGGCAAAGTGATGGCACAGGGAACGCCGGAAGTGGTCATACAGCCAGAATTACTCAGAACCGTGTTTAGCGTAGAAGCTGAGATTCACCCAGAGCCGGTGTCGGGCAGGCCAATGTGCGTGGTGGTTGGTTGATCCTCTGGATAATTTTTTGTTTCCCCAGATCTTATAAAATCTGGGGAAACA
Organism: Xenorhabdus sp. Sc-CR9; assembly: GCF_963897815.1. Taxonomy (NCBI): domain Bacteria; kingdom Pseudomonadati; phylum Pseudomonadota; class Gammaproteobacteria; order Enterobacterales; family Morganellaceae; genus Xenorhabdus; species Xenorhabdus sp. Sc-CR9. The sequence continues at coordinate 5,450 of NZ_CAWQTY010000181.1, read as the reverse complement.
ATCTGATTATGGCTTTAGCCATAAAACAGACTTGAGTACTTAACATTGTACAAGTACAATGTTAAGTACTCAAGTCTTGTGAGGTAATGACCATGAATGTTATGAGCTATTCAGCATTTCGAACTCATTTAGCTAAAACTCTGGATAAAGTGAACGATGACCACCAACCCGTGATGATCACTCGTCAGAATGGTAAGCCAGCAGTTGTACTCAGTTTGGAGGATTTTCGGGCTTATGAAGAAACGGCTTATTTGATGGCAAGCCCTAAAAATGCAGCACGCTTAAACCTAGCTATTACTGAAGTAGAACGGAGTAAAATCCTTGAAAAAGGCTTACTGGAAGAATGATTCTATCTTGGGCAGAAACGGCGTGGGAAGATTATCTTTATTGGCAACAAACCGATAAAAAAACCCTAAAACGCATTAATACTCTTATTAAGGATATTGCCCGACAGTCTTTTGATGGGCTAGGTGATCCTGAACCCTTAAAACATAACTGGTCAGGATACTGGTCCAGGCGGATTGATCGTGAGCATCGCCTAGTTTATAAGGTTACAGACACCGCAATAATTATTGTTCAATGTCGCTATCACTACTAATTTTATTAGGCAAATTTTCCTGCTCGACTTTTCAAAATAAAAACGCGCAATCGGCACCTCTGGTATGATTGCGCTATTGCAAACAATATATTCCAAGCTTATTTAAATACTCCCAAACTACGCCTTTTTCCTGATAATTCGACGGCGTTTATTAAACAGATCCGGCGATATCGTCTGTGATACACACTGCCATTCGATTTTAACAACATCGACACCTTGTTTAACAAAATAATCAGTCAAGGCAAACTGGCATTGTTGCAGGATCGCAATATCACAATCGCCTTCCAGACGCAGCGATAAATTCGCCTGAGTCAGCCTATAATCGCTCGTCAGCGGCAAGGTATTGGCAATAATCCGTGAACAAGGATCAGCAAAAATACTGACGTTTTCTCCATTATGCGCAGGCAAAACCAACTGATCATCACTGCGTCCTTCAATGCGCTCTATCGCCAGTGCCGGATTACCACAAGTGCAGGGCGTTCTCTTTATCACCAAAATATCATCAAGCTGATAACGCACAATAGGCTGGGTTTCCCGCGTAAAATCCGTGATGATGGGATTAAAACGTGATTCATCGATCCATTTTGGCTCAATATGGAGAAATTCCTCATTAAGATGCAGCGTTCCATGCGGGCAAGTACACGCCAAAAAACCTTCCGTCGCCTGATAGATTTCACCGACTTCCTTAAATACACTCTGCAACAATTGGCGATCTTGCGGTTCCAGTACTTCTGCTACTGAAATCACTTTAGCCGGTGACAATGACACTTCACCTTGTTGGATCTTCAGTGCCAACCCGCGCAACACTTGGGCAGGGGCAACAACGATAGTCGGCTGGTATTCCACCAGCGCTTGTACCTGCTGATTAAAATCTGCGAACAAATCAAAAAACCGGAAAGATATCCAACGGTTCTGAACGCTATCGTAAAGATTGTTTCCCGCCCGCAAAAAAAGTGCGATTCGTTCACCGTGAAATAAGCCGTTCGGCAGCATTTTGGCAAGCATGGTTCCTGCCCAGATACTCCGCTCTTTAGGGCTGATAACGAAAATACCCCGCTGCCCTGATGTGCCTGACGACATACCAACGCTGAACTTGCCAACCGTTGGTTTGAAATCCCGTGATTGTTCACTCAATCGTGCGCATTCCAAGAGTTCGTCGCGCTTAAGCCCCGCTGTATTCATCTGATCGAAGTTTTCCATCATGATGGCTTTGTTCATCAATGGATATTCTGCCAACGGCAAATCACCGTAAGGAGCAAAATAAGGGCTTTTGGTCAGGGTATTGTGCCGAAATGCCGCCAGTTCTTTTGATTGATGCTGTTCGAGTTGCTGACGATGGGTGAATTTCCACTGTTTCTTGGCGCGCCAATAGCACCAGAGCGTTTTGAATATCATTCCAAATCTCCCTCATGACATAGCTGGATGGGAATTTGCTTTTGGTCAATCTGATGTAACTTATTCAATGTTTCGTAATAAGCACGGCTGTCATCCATAATGATATTGGCTAATTTTGCCGGCCCACGCAGCTCACGATAGTTAGTTGGTGACCATGCAGCATCACCTGCCAGCAATATCCAACCCTGTTCGGTCAATACGCACAGGCCAATATGCCCCGCCGCATGACCGGGTAACGGCACAATAACTATCTGTTTCTGGCTCTCTGGCACGGCATAACCGTCACCCAATACTGCCAACTCTTCCGGCAGAGAACAGATTTCAAACCCTTCATAGAAACTGACTCTGGATTCAAAATCTTCCGGAATTAATCCCCGCACAAACGCCCGCGTCAATGCAGAAATACCGCGTAAATGACGCGTTTGCTGCCAGCCTTCCCCAGAACATATAAATTTGGACTGAGGAAAATCCCGCAGTCCGGCAATATGATCACCGTGAAAATGAGAAATGATGATGCCATCAATATCATGTGGTTGGATGCCATCTTCTTTTAGCTGCATCACCAATGAATCTTTGGTATCAAAGTAGACAGGCGTGACAGTTCGGTACAGCCGGATGATGCCTGTGCGAGTATGATCGTAAAAATGGCTGGCATACCCTGTATCAAGCAACCATCGTTTGTCATTGCATTCCAGCAGCCATGCACGGGCAGGGAAATTGCAGACACGAAAACTGGCACCTTTCAGTGCCACGCAGCCGGGATGGGTGCAATATCCCACTTCAAATATACGCATCTTAACCATGTGAACCCGCCTGCTCATCTATCTGCTTTAACCAACTTGCAGTAAAATGAATCCCTTCTTCCATGGTATAAACGGGCGTATAACCCAGTTCATTCCTTGCCTTTGAGTTATCCAGCGTCATGGAGTAATAAGCGGCTCCAATGCCGTAGCGAGTCAATAACGGCTCTTTTCGGGTGATAGCAGCAACCCCTTCCAACACCGCCGCAACCCCATACAGGAGTGGGTAAGGCAATGATTTTATCCGATAACCGAACTGCATCTCGTCAAATAGCAATCCTAAAGTCTTCGCCAATGGCTGTGGCTGCTGATTAGTAATGTTATATATTGCCCCACTCTGTAAATCTTCACGATAAGTTGCCAATGACATAGCATGGACGACATTCATGACATAGGTGAGATCCAGTACATTTTTTCCACCCGCAGGTAAAGCCATTACCCCTTTGCTGGTTTTAACCTGTGCCAGCAAACGCGGTAATAATACCCTGTCATGTGGGCCAAACAGCCCACGGGGACGCAGGATAATATAAGTTGTTTCAGGGTAGCGCGGAATAATCTGGAGTATACACTCTTCAGCCAAGAATTTCGTTCGGGCATAATCATTGGCAAAGCGTTGGCTACGCTGATCTTCGGTAATATTTTGTTGGTGTGAAAAATCAAAATAGACGGCGGGTGTAGATATATGCACAAACCGTTTGATACCACATTTTCCCGCGGCTTGTGCCAACATGTATGTCGCAGTCAGATTGATACGTTCAAATTCATCAGGATTACCCCACGGCGATGATTTGGCGGCACAATGCCAGACCGCATCACAATCTGACATCAGTTCAACGGCTTCATCCACTGTTAACGTCGCCAGTTCAGCACAGCGGAATTCTGCTCCCAGTTGGGATAAGACTTCTCCTGCCCGCTTATCACGCCCGGTTGCCACGACCGTTTCCCCGTGCGCTAACAAGTCATCCACGGCATTACGTCCTAAGCCACTTGTTGCTCCAGTTACAAGAATTTTCATGGTTTCAGAATCATCTCACTTAATGAAAGCCCCGCCGCCGTACCAAGCAACATCACATAATCTCGTCCGTAATAACGATCTGTAATAATTGCTTCATGAAGTGCACTTGGGATTGAGGCAGCAACCTGATTGCCGCGATAACGGTAGATATTCACAAACCTTTCATCCTTGATATTCAGCCGTTTGCGGATATGTTCTAACCCCAGATGGCTGGCTTGGTGAGGGATCACTGTATCAATCTCAGACATAGTCAGATCGGCGCTGGCAAGTACACGCTCAGTAAAACCTTCAATTAATGAAGCCGTCAATTTAAACAAAGCCTTACCCTGCATCTGGAACAGGAAGTCACTATCTTCCATTCCCGTACGGAGATTCCTGCGAGTTCCGCCGGCACGAATCTCACATAACTCCACTCCTTCCGGGTAAGTTTCATGTTTATAGGTAACAATCCCGCTTTGCCCATCCCCTCTTTCAACAATCATACAAGCTGCACCATCACCAAAAATCAGTGAGGATTCTTGATGTGACCAATCAATGCCACGGGAAGCCATTTCAGAAGAAACAATGGCGATACGTCGATACTGCCTGAGCGCCAGCAACCCAGCAGCAACATTCAGGGCTGAGACAAAACTGACACAGCTTGAATTAATATCAAAACAGGCAGTTCCCGCGTTTAATTGGCTCTCTTTTAAAATATGTACTGCTGAATAAGGCAGAGCCTGAATAGGAATAGCAGAAGCCGAAATCAGAAGATCAATAGAATCCGGCGAAATTTGATGATTTTTTAAAGTATCATGCAATGCTTCAGCGGCTAATTTAGCCGGAGAAGCCTCATAGTCAGAATGATAACGATATTCAATACCCGAACGTTTTTGTACAAACCCATTCGGTTTATTAAATTTCAGATCTAAATCGGATGAATATATTTTATATTCAGGCAAAGCAGTACCAGAGGCAATGATCTTTAATGGGATCAATTCATTTGAGTTTTTCATTTTTATCACTTTCGAATGTTAAATTTTTGTGCAAATGTATTTTCAGAATATGAAGTGAGTTCTGAGTGTAAGGTACGAACAAATTAGTATTTATCAGATAGTCCATTAAACAGGAAGTAAATATTTATGATACATCATATTACTAAAATGAAATACCTGACACAGTTGTATGAAAAATAATAATTTTTACCAACTCACCATTTCAATGTTATAAAATTTTTTTAATGAAAAAAGAGCATCATGAGATTTAATCATCGAACTTGTTGAATTTGTGTGAAATAAAAATTAATATTAATTGACAACTTAACTAACTTTACTTAATCATAAAAAATAATTTATTTTAGTTTTAATTTCATCAATGAATAATTAGAACACCTTATAATAGTAAAATATAGATTAATAATTAATCTGGAATTCCCAATTTTTTCTCAAATAAAATGCAAACCTCCATTGATAAAATCATATATATTTTAAGAATAAAAAAACTGACATTTTTTATCAAAATAATCTGAATTTCCTTTTAATAAATTTTATCCACTTCTTCTTCCAAATAGCCTCTTTGTTGGCTTCACACGTTCTCCCCTGCCCCTAATTTTTCTTTACTCCCGGGGACTTGCATTTTTTCGGCCGCCCTGAACTTGGAAATC
>NZ_CAWQTY010000180.1:0-37021 GCF_963897815.1 Xenorhabdus sp. Sc-CR9 | reverse complement strand
AATTTCCAGCTATCATCTGTTAACATTAGTCTTGGCATTTGGGGTAATTGTTTTGATTTTTGGCGAAACCATTATAACAGCCCCATTTGCTGCTTGCTTTTTATACCAAAAAGATCAACACGCTCTAGTCAGTGAAAGTGCGTTAGGGACAAGATGTACCGTTCCTCCTGAGATAAGCGGCGCAAAACATTCGTATACAGCTAAATCAAAATTCAGTGAGGTCGAGAAAAGGGTATGTCCTAACTCTTCAGAGGAGAAAGTTTGTTGCGCCCATGTCAGGAAATTCACAGTATTGCGGTGTTCAATCGCGACCCCTTTGGGCTGCCCTGTGGAACCAGACGTGTAGATCACGTACGCCAGATGATGTGACGTCAGCCCTTGTGCCTGAGTATCTGGATTACCGATTAGAATAGTATTATCGGCTAATATAATATCAAGGTATTGTTCAGCGCTGTCGAGTACCACTGTGGGGACTGAGCAGGTAAGCAGATTGAGTAACTTTGTTTGGGTAATGACAGCTTTCGGTGTTGAATCTTCGAGTATATACGCCAGTCGTTCACTGGGATAATTCGGGTCAAGTGGTACATAAGCCCCGCCAGCTTTCAGAATACCCAGTAACCCCACAATCATAGCCGGGCTGCGTTCAACGCAGATTGCTACCCGATCATCAGGTTGTATACCCTGTGCTATTAAATGATGAGCCAGATAGTTGGCGCAGTGGTTAAGTTCATCATAGCTTAGGGACTGCTCCTCAAAGACCACGGCAGTGGCGTTTGGGGTGCGTTGTACCTGAGCTTCGAACAGTTGATGAATTAAGGCATCTTGCTGGAAATCGATCTGGGTGGCGTTGAAATCAACCAGTAGCTGCTGGCGTTCATTGGCAGGCAGAATAGAGATATTCAGGATTGGTTTTTGGGGTTCTGTATCTAAAGCTGTTACCAGACCTGACAGAGCCGTGATCATATAGGCGCTCAGACACAATGGATCGATACCTGAAACAGACTGGACAACTAAACTGAAATCCTCGCCTAAATCGTCTACGGATAGAGTGATGGGATAGTTAGTTCTTTCTTGTACTTTCAACAAACGTATATCTTTCCATTTTGTATGGAGCGCATTTGGTTGGCTATGACGATAGTTAAGTAGCGCGCTGAATAGCGGTAAGCATGGTGCTACACCGCTACAATTCTGTGCCAGCGTCAGTGAGGCTTGTTCGTGTTCCAGCAGATTCATCAGACTGTGGTAAGTTGTTTGGATGACCGACTGTGTGCTATTTCCGACAAGTTGAATCCGTATGGGCAGTGTATTGATAAATAGACCCATAATCCGATCAATGCCAATATTCCCTTGTGTTCTCCCCAGCAAAACTGTGCCAAAGACGACATCATCCCGCCCGCTGGTATGTGCCAGTACCAGTGCCCACGCGGCATGAAACAGTATGCTGGGGCTGACTCCCTGACGGCGGGCTTGTCTTCGGATTGCTTTGGCCAGTGTCGTATCAAGTGACTGTGTGGTCTCTTTTATCTCTCTATCCCCACTGTGGACATCCAATATCCCGAAAGGTGTGGTCGGCGCATCAATATCGGAGAGGACTTCATGGAAATAGGCTTCGTGTGTTGAGGCAGGCACACTCAGAAATTGAGCAACGAAGTTGCGGTAAGGTACTGCTACAGGTAGATTTTCAGCCTGTTCGTTTTTGACATAATGCTCGTTTTTGACATAACAGTGCAGCAGCTCATTGATTTCAGAGATGATAAGTTCCAGCGTCGTGTGATCACTCACTAAGTGGTGAAAAGTGAGAGACAGCAGCCACTCATTTTGGTGATGATCATGGGCAATGTCGGCAGAGAAAAGTGGAGCCTGAGTGATATCAAGGCGGCGATGGTGCGGATCGGTATGTGACAGTAATTGAGACGCGACATCCTGTCTGATGTCCGGTACAAATGTATTAATGGGCAGGGATGCCTGACGCCAGACGACTTGCACCGGCCGGGACAATCCGTTCCAGCAGATGGCAGTACGCAGAATATCGTGACGATTAATGACCTGTTGTAAAGCTGCCAGAAAAGCATCAAGCCATTCGCGGGTATTAAAAGCAAACAACGTACGTAAAAGATAAGTATCACCTTGTGCTTGCAAAAGATGATGGAACAGAATTCCTTCCTGTAATGGTGCGAGCGGGTAGATATCCTGGATATTAGCGCCAGTTCCGGGAACAGTAGTCGTTATAGTATCAATCTCACTTTGCGTCAGGGAAACCAGAGGCAACATGTCAGGACTAATAGCTATGCAGCCGTCGGGGATAAGATTGGGGGGCACGGCGAATCGGGCGGTATTATCCTGAATTGTCAGCATCGCTTTTGCCATTTCTGCCAGTACGGGAGTGGCGAACACAGTGTGGATACCAAGAACCCACCCCAAACTGTACAATCGTTCGATCAGACTGACTGCCATCAGAGAGTGTCCGCCTAGCTCGAAGAAATGATCATAACGGCCAATCTTGTCTACCCCCAGTAGTGTTTGCCAAATCTGAGCCAGTATGGTTTCTGCTTCATTTACCGGTGCTTCATAGCCATATGTTACGACGGCTGTCTGATCTGGTTCTGGTAAGGCCTGACGGTCAAGTTTACCATTAGCTGTTTGCGGGAAGCGGCTGAGTGTTACAAAAGCGCTGGGGATCATATATTCGGCAAGTTGTTGCGAGAGTTGTTGACGTAGTTCTGCCGGCACTAATTTCGCATTTGGTTCAGCAAGCAAGTAAGCAACCAGCCGTTTCTGTTTTGAAATGTCTTCTCGGACAACCACAATTGCTTCACGTACACCGTAGCATTGAGTCAGGTTTGCTTCGATTTCCCCCAGTTCAATTCGAAAGCCACGTAGTTTAACCTGAAAATCATTACGGCTAATGTATTCAATATTGCCATCAGGTATCCAACGGGCTAAATCGCCGGTTTTGTACATGCGTGATCCGGCTGTCGTCGAGAAAGGATCAGGCAGGAAGCGCTCCACTGTCAGTTCCGGACGGTTGAGGTAACCACGGGCGACACCGACACCGGCTATATAGATTTCCCCTGTAACACCGATTGGAACGGGTTTTCCATCGGTATCAAGGATATAAATCTGGGTATTGGAGATAGGGCGACCAATGGGAGGAGCATTTTTTTCTTGACTGTCACACAGGTAGAGAGTGGCACAGATGGTGGTTTCTGTCGGCCCATAGCCATTGAACATTTTTCGTCCCTGAGCCCAACGGTTGACTAAAGTTGACGGGCATGTCTCACTTCCCGTGATTAAAACTTGTAGTGTGCCGGGGAGAGAATCCATGGCAGCCAAAGCGGTAGGTGACAAAAATACGTGAGTAATGGCACGGTTTTCTAAGTAATTGGACAGGGTAGCGCCAGGCAGAATATCGGCACGTTTTGCAAGATAGAGACGTGCTCCTACCAGAAGTGCCATAAAGCATTCCCAGATACAGACATCGAAGCTATTTGAGACAAACTGCAAGAGCCGGCTATCAGGGGTAAGGGATAACGTGTCTTGTTGAGTAGCAATCAGGTTGCATAACCCGTGATGTTCAATCATCACCCCTTTGGGTTGCCCAGTAGAGCCAGAGGTATAAATGACATAAGCCAGATTGTGTGTGGTCATTTCCAGAGCTTGCGTATCTGGGTTTTCTGTCGGTTGGTTATTCAAAACAGAACATTCTTTTGCATCAAGCACTATGGTCGGCATTTTACCGGCTGTAAGATTATTGCCCAATATTTCTGTCATGACCGCCTGAATAACCAGTGCCACCGGTTCTGAATCATTAAGCATATAAACCAGTCGTTCAGCCGGATAAGCCGGATCGAGTGGTACATAAGCACCTCCGGCCTTAAGTATCCCCAATAGGCCGATGACCATATCCAGACTGCGCTCAACACAAATCGCTACCCGATCATCCGGGCGTACACCCAGTTCAATCAAATGATGCGCCAAGCGATTGGCTTGGCGGTTCAGTTCGTCATAACTCAGGGATTGTTTTTCAAAGACGATGGCTGTGGCGTTTGGTGTGCGTTGTACCTGTGCTTCGAACAGTTGATGAATTAAGGCATCCTGTGGGAAATTGGTTTGGTTGGCATTGAAATCAGATAATACTTTCTGACGCTCTGTTTCCGGCAAGAGGGATAAACGGGTTATTGGCACATCCAATGCTGTAATGGCGGAATCAATTAATACGGCAAGGCGGGATTGGAGAGCCATGACTTCTTCAGTGCCCAGATAATCAGCAGAGAAATTGAATTCAATTGTGACGGGTTGGTAATCATCTTCAGGACAGGTTGTATCTGTGTACTGCTTAATAATGACTGATAAGGGATAGGGTACGCCATGATGCAAGTCAAACGATTTGATGCGGACATTGTTTCCTTTCATGTGCAGATTGGCTTTAAAAGGTTCTAATGACAGCGTAATGTCAAATAATTGAGTTCGTCCTGTTTTCTGTTGGATATGTGTTTTTCGATTAATCTCAGCAATGGGTACACGTTGGTGCTTATAGCAACGACGCAATTCTAGCGCGGCTTTGTGCATGATATCGCAGATAGTGTCTTTGGGCGAAATAGGCACCCCGATTGGGATAATGGATGCACACATCCCCATTGTGCGTTTCTGTAGGGCATTTTTGCGGTTGTGTACTGGAATACCAATGACAATTTCATCTGCGTCCGTTGTCCGTGCAAAATAGCAAGCCAAGATGGCATACATGAAATGTAAAACGGATACTCCTTGCTGAGTCGTAATCTCTTCAATACGTTGAAAAAGCGCTTTATCTATTTGCCAGAAAATAGGTTTAGCCGGCTCGTTGTTTTCTGCATTTTTGGAATGGGGAACTGAGAGCAATGAGGGTGGCGGATTTTCATAGCGTTTCACCCAAAATTGTAAATCGTGTGAATAGCGTTGAGAAGCCAGATAAACCTGATCATCAATGATGAAGTCCAGATAGGAAGGAACGATCTCATTTAAGGGGACGTTTTGCATCAGATTGTTGTAAGTATTAATAACCTCGTTGAGGAGTATAAACAAACTAATGCCGTCCATGATCAAATGATGACAGCAAAACTGCCAGTGCCAGCGTGTCTTACTCACGCATAACAATTCAGAACGCCATAGCGGCTCATTCAAATGGAATGGCTGCATGAATCTGGCATCAATATGTTTCTTGGCTTGGATTTCTGCATCTGAATGCGATGAAAAATCGTGCATGACTACCGATGCCGGAAAGGTATCATCAATTTTCTGCATGGGCAGTGCATGAGTTTTTATAAGCTGTAAGCGCAAGGAGTCATAATGAGAAACAATGGATTTAAACGCCTTCTCGAATAATGTTCGATTCAATTCTCCTTCAATGCAGATCAAAAGGCCGATGTTATAGTTGGAAGAAGAGGGATGAATCATTTGATCCAGCCAGATAACTTGTTGTGGAGAACTAAGGGGATGTGCATTAAAGGGGGGGGAATTATCAATTGATGATGCTGTTTTTGAGGAGTGATTATAGTTATGTGACATACACATTTCTCCTTTTTAATCGTTCAGATTTAATCCGCGCATCTGTTTAAAAGTAAGAAAATTTCTGTTTAATTTAAGCTGGTTTAGGTGAAAAGAATTTTTTGCTTAAAAGTGATCAAAAAACAAATCAATATAGACAAATTAACTAAATAGTAACTTGATGTCGATATTTTTTGTTGCTGGGATGGGTTTTGAGAGAATATGTTTCATCATTAATAAGTTATAGCCATGTGATAACTAAAAGAAATCAGAATATTTATTGATTTTACTATTTCTTTCTTATCAGTGTTATTTATCCGAAACTTTATACAGATAAAAACAGACAAAAAAATACCCCCATGCTTTTAGCATGGGGGTATTTCGTGTGATTAATTTATTCTGCTAGAAAATCAGGCGTTTTCTTGCTGAGTTGCCTGAATTGCAGTCAGGGCAACGGTATAAACAATGTCATCAACCAATGCACCACGGGACAGGTCATTAACAGGCTTACGCATACCTTGCAGCATTGGCCCGATAGAAACCAGATCCGCAGAGCGCTGTACTGCTTTGTAAGTGGTGTTACCTGTGTTCAGGTCCGGGAAGATGAACACGGTCGCCTGACCAGCAACCGGTGAGTTTGGCGCTTTGGATTTTGCCACGTCTGCCATGATAGCGGCATCGTACTGCAATGGCCCGTCGATGATCAGATCCGGGCGTTTTTCTTGTGCCAGACGGGTTGCTTCACGAACTTTTTCAACATCGCTGCCCGCACCAGAGTTACCGGTGGAGTAGGAGATCATGGCAACGCGTGGCTCGATACCGAATGCTTTTGCAGAGTCAGCTGACTGAATAGCGATTTCAGACAGTTGTTCTGCGGTTGGATCTGGGTTGATCGCACAGTCACCGTAAACCAGTACTTGTTCCGGCAGCAGCATGAAGAAGACTGAAGAAACCAGTGAACTGTTTGGCGCGGTTTTGATCAGCTGCAATGGCGGACGAATAGTGTTAGCGGTAGTATGAACTGCGCCGGACACCAGACCGTCAACTTCGTTTTGTTCCAGCATCAGGGTACCCAGAACAACGTTGTCTTCCAGTTGTTCACGAGCAACAACTTCGGTCATGCCTTTGTTCTTGCGTAACTCAACCAGACGCGGAACATAACGCTCACGTACTGCTGCCGGGTTAACGATTTCAATACCATCACCCAGTTCAACGCCCTGAGCGGCCGCCACACGGCGAATTTCTTCCGGATCACCCAACAGTATACATTCAGCAATGCCGCGCTCAGCACAGATAGCCGCTGCTTTGACGGTACGTGGTTCGTCGCCTTCTGGCAGAACGATACGTTTGCCGGCCTGACGAGCCAGTTCGGTCAGCTCATAACGGAATGCTGGAGGGGACAGGCGGTTTGGACGCTCTGAAGCCGCAGCCAGAGAATCTATCCACTCGCTGCTGATGTGTTGTGCAACGTAGTTTTGTACTTTTTCGATACGCTCGTGGTCATCTGCCGGAACTTCCAGGCTGAAACTTTGCAGGTTCAGAGAAGTCTGCCATGTATTGGTGCTCACGGTGAAAACTGGCAGGCCGGTGCTGAATGCACGTTCACACAGTTCACGGATAGAATCATCAATTGAGTAACCACCAGTCAGTAATACTGCACCAACTTCGACACCATTCATGGCAGCCAGACATGCAGTGATCAGGACATCAGGGCGGTCAGCGGAAGTTACCAGCAAAGAACCCGGGCGGAAGTACTCCAGCATATTAGGAATACTGCGGGCACAGAAAGTCACGGACTTAATGCGGCGGCTTTCAATAGCACCTTCATTGATGATATCTGCTTTCAGGTGCTTAGCCATATCAATCGCACGGGTGGCGATCAGATCGAAACTCCATGGAATGCAGCCGAGAATGGGCAGTGGGCTATTTTTGAAAATGGTTTTTGGATCGACATAAGCAACAGTTGCTTTAGTCGATTCATCAAAAATTTCGGACAAATCTGGACGAGTGCGGCCTTGGTCATCAACAGGTGCATTCAGTTTGTTAACAATAACACCGATGATATTTTGATTCTTGATACCACCATATTCTGCACGGCTCAGCTCAATACGCTCTTTCAGCTGTTCCGGGGAATTCGTGCCCAACGCAGTAACAAATACGATTTCAGCGTTCAGCGTTTTGGCTATTTCATAGTTCAGGGATTGAGCAAACGGATGTTTGCGGGTCGGAACCAGACCTTCAATCAGAACAACTTCTGCATCTTTGGAGTTTTCGTGGTAACGCGCCACGATTTCTTCCATCAATACATCTTTTTTGTTGGTGGTCAGCAGAGATTCCACGTGTGCCATATCCATAGGTTCCGCAGCATAAATGCTGGAGTGTGAACGGATGATGGAAGTAGTCTGATCCTGAGAACCAGTATGACGTGGTTGTGCGATAGGTTTGAAAACGCTCAGGCGAACGCCTTTTTGCTCCATGGAGCGAATAACGCCCAGGCTGACACTGGTTAAACCAACGCTAGTGCCAGTAGGGATTAGCATAATTGTACGGGACACGGAAACCTCTTTAACGGTTGCTCGTCAGTCAATAAAGATGACTCAATGCGATATGGTATATAAATAGACGAACCATGAACTATGAGCCAACGCAATATTTATTAAGGAAATATTAATCAAGGCATTCATGAATAGAGAACCGCCAGCAATGCTGGCGGTTCTTGAAAATCATGCTGCTTATGCAGTCAGGCGTGCTGAATCCTGAGCGATTACCAATTCTTCATTGGTTGGGATAACCAAAGCAGGGCGGCCGTTATCAGTGGTGATAACGCCTGATTTACCGAAACGCGCAGCGAGGTTACGTTCGTGATCATATTCGAAGCCCAGCAGAGCAATTTTCTTAATGGTCAGTTCACGTACCAGTGCGGAGTTTTCACCGATACCGCCGGTGAAGATGATTGCATCCAGACGGCCTTCCATCAGTGCACTGTAAGCACCGATATATTTAGCGAGACGGTGGCAGTAAACGTCCATGGCACGTTTAGCGTCAGCTTTGGTTTCGTAGTTATCTTCTACGTAACGGCAGTCGCTGGTCACTTCGGTCAGGCCCTGGAAGCCAGACTCTTTGGTCAGCAGGGTATTGATCTGAGCCACAGTCATGCCCATCGCATCGTGCAGGTGGAATACGATAGCTGGATCGATGTCACCACTACGGGTACCCATAACCAGACCTTCCAGTGGCGTCAGGCCCATGGAAGTATCAACACACTGACCGTTAACAATCGCAGAAACAGAACCACCATTGCCCAGATGGCAGGTGATGATGTTCAGTTCTTCAACTGGTTTGTTCAGAGCCTTGGCTGCTTCACGGGAAACGTAGAAGTGGCTGGTACCGTGTGCGCCGTAACGACGGATTCCATGCTCTTTGTACAGGTTATAAGGCAGTGCATACAGGTATGCTTCTTCAGGCATAGTCTGATGGAATGCGGTGTCAAATACAGCAATGTTTCTCTCAACCAGATGAGGGAATGCTTTTTTCGCTTCTGAAATACCGATCAGGTGAGCAGGGTTGTGCAGTGGTGCGAATGGGATCGCTGCTTCAATGCCTTCGATAACTTCATCGGTGATAATCACGGATGAAGTGAATTTCTCGCCACCATGCACGATACGGTGACCGATGGCTGAAATTTGTGCGGAAAGTTCTGGCTTTTCAGCCAAAATAGTATTAACAATGAAGTTCAGCGCTTCGCTGTGTGCTGCGCCGGCACCTAAAGCAGCTTCATTTTTCGCGCCATCCATTTTCCATTTAATACGGGCTTCAGGCAGGCTAAAGCACTCTGCTAAACCAGAAAGATATTCTTCACCATTGGAAGGGTCGATGATAGCGAATTTCAGGGATGAGCTACCGCAATTAAGAACCAGTACCAGCTTACTTGACATGGAAATACCTATTATCTTGTTGTGATCTAATCTTAAATAAGAACAATGTTAAAAAAATAATTTGTTAACAAACGAACCTGATTGTTGCTAAAAAGGCCAAAATTTCTGTTTTGCTGCTGCAACAACATAAAAGTCTGTGTAGGATACCGTTTGCTAGCAATAAAGACAAAATATACTTAATAGTATTAATACTACAAAAAAGATTTTATCTTTTGTAGAGGTTTTTTAAAAACTATACCTTTAATTGATTGAGGTCATGATGAATACGACTCCCCCTGTCAACCAAGGTTGGTTTAAGCGAATGCAGTTAGGGCAGCAATATCTGAAAACATGGCCACTGGAAAAGCAGCTTGCACCTGTGTTTCCAGAAAACCGTGTGATTAAGGCAACTCGCTTTGGTATTCGTTTTATGCCGCCATTAGCAATTTTTACGCTGACATGGCAAATTGCACTGGGTGGTCAGTTAGGCCCATCGATTGCAACGGCATTGTTTGCTTGTAGTTTACCGCTGCAAGGATTGTGGTGGCTGGGAAAACGAGCAGCAACACCTTTGCCGGAAGGATTGCTGAAATGGTTTTATGAAATCAGGGAAAAGTTTGCAGAAGCAGGAATAGCAATGGCACCTGTGGAAAATATCCCAACCTACTTCTCGTTGGCTGAATTGCTTAAACGTGCATTCAAGCAGTTGGACAACTCTTTTCTTGATGATATTTAAACCGCCGGAAGCTCATTATGGCGGTGGCTGAATCAATTAATCTATAAACTCCCTGTTCAGATCAATAAAGTGGTGTTTTGCGCTACTCATAAAAAATGGGTAGTGCGATGATGCGGTCAAGATAGTTCCCTTTCCTCAAGGAGTTCCACAATGGAAATGACCCATGCACAACGTTTAATCCTCTCCAACCAATACAAACTGATGTCTATACTGGAACCTGAACATGCTGAGCGTTATCGCCGTTACCAGACCATTATCGAAAGGGGTTTTGGTCTACAATTGCGTGAGTTGGATCGCGATTTTGGTGAGTTACCGGAAGAGACTTGTCGCACTATTATTAATATTATGGAAATGTATCATGCGTTGCACGTTTCATTGAGTAATCTTAAAGACAAACAAGAGCTGGATGAACGTCGCATTGCATTTTTAGGCTTTGATGCGGCGACAGAACCGCATTATCTTGCTTATGTTCGTTTTATGGTAAATACAGAAGGACGCTATACTCATTTTGATTCCGGCAGTCACGGTTTCAATGCCCAGACACCGATGTGGGATAAGTATCAGCAGATGTTGGCGCTTTGGCTCTCTTGCCCTCGTCAATACCATCTGAGTGCCGTGGAGATTGGTCAAATTATTAACGCATAGCCGCGTTTGAAGGAGTCGGGCTTGGTACTGAAATGCAGAGGTTTTTTATTTGATTTGGATGGTACGCTGATTGATTCACTGCCCGCAGTTGAGCGGGCATGGATACAGTTTGCCGATAAAATGGGTATCGACCGGAATGAAGTATTGCACTATGTTCATGGTACTCCGGCAATATTATCATTGCGTCATTTTATGCCTGATGCCAGTGAAGAAGAGATAGCAAGCACTTTCAAATGGATAGAAAAACTCGAAACAGAAGATACGGAAGGCATTACTGCTTTACCCGGAGCTGTTGCCCTGATTGATAAGCTGAATGCGTTGGATATTCCGTGGGCAATAGTGACATCGGGAACGGTTCCCCTTGCTTCTGCGCGCCATAAGGTTGCGGAGTTACCGGAACCTGCCCATTGGGTGACGGCTGAATCTGTCAAGAATGGAAAACCAAACCCTGAACCTTATCTATTGGGTGCCCAGAAGCTGGGATTGCTGCCAGAAGAATGTGTTGTCTTTGAAGATGCTGTTGCGGGGATTCATGCGGGTCTGGATGCTGGTTGCCAAGTGGTGGTAGTCCACGATTCACCGGATATTCCCCGCCGTGATGAAATCCATTTGACGATCACAAATCTGGAAGATATTGAAATCGTTAAATCCGGCGGTTATGTCTCAATTTATACCGAGTAAATTTTGAATTGCAGCCGGCAAAGCATCAATGTGAAAGATAACGCACGGGCATATGCCAAAAATCAGGGAGTTTATTGATCGTAACGTGGTATTTTCCCTGATAAAAATGGTCTACTTACTCTATTAGCGTTTGTATCGTTCAAAGGTATCGTTGATAGGGGTCAGATTGAATAGCGAACTGTTGTGGGTATTAACCCTGTTATTAATAGCTATTGTGCTTTTCACCACCAATAAAGTCAGAATGGATGTTGTGGCTTTATTGGTGATCATCGCATTTGTCTTGAGTGGCACTCTGACATTAAGTGAAGCCACTGTCGGTTTCAGTGATCCCAATGTGTTGTTGATTGCCGCTCTGTTCATTATTGGCGAAGGGCTGGTGAGGACAGGTGTTGCCTATCAGATGGGGGACTGGCTGGTTCGTGTTGCTGGCAACAGTGAAACCAAGATGCTGGTTTGGTTAATGCTCTCGGTTGCTGGACTGGGAGCTTTCATGAGTTCAACCGGAGTTGTGGCAATCTTCATTCCAGTTGTTTTAAGTGTGGCAGCCAGAATGAAAACTTCTCCGGGACGGCTGATGATGCCATTGGGGTTTGCAGGTTTAATCAGTGGCATGATGACATTGGTTGCTACGCCGCCCAATATGGTTGTCAACAGTGAACTGGTGCGTGAAGGCCTGCGGGGCTTTGATTTTTTTTCCATTACACCGATAGGTATTTTAGTGTTGCTGGCAGGTGTGGTTTATATGTTGATCGCCCGTCGCTGGCTGGGAGGAGAAACTCAGCAGACAGTCGATGAACGCTATCATCGCACATTTCGTGATTTGATCCGTGACTATAAATTATCGGGTCGCGCCCGTCGTCTTGCAATTCGTCAAAATTCACCCTTGATTGGCCACTCACTGGATGAACTGAAATTACGTGCCCGTTATGGTGCCAACGTTATTGGCATTGAACGCTGGCGTAAGTTCCGCAGAGTGATGATTGCAGCCACTGGGAATATTGAGTTTCAGGGGCAAGATGTTCTGCTGGTGGATATGTCTGAAAGTGATATCGATTTACGGGAATTTTGTAGTGAGCAGAAGCTAGAACCGATGGTATTACGCGGGGAATATTTTTCATCGCAGTCCCGCGATGTTGGTATGGCTGAAATTTCCGTGATACCTGAATCGGATTTATTGGGGCAATCCTTGCGTAGCATGAAATTCCGTACACGCTATAGCCTTAATGTCGTAGGTATCCGCCGTGGTGGCAAGGCGCTGGAAGGGAAATTAGTCGATGAACCTCTGTTACTTGGTGATATGTTGCTGGTAATTGGCGACTGGAGACTGGTTCGTGCATTGAAAACGAAAACACCGGATTTTATTGTCCTGAATCTACCTGCCGAGGTAGAAAGCGCCGCTCCTGCTGCATCACAGGCACCTCATGCGCTGTTTTGCCTCGCCTTGATGGTTGGCATGATGCTGACCAATGAAATTCCGAACTTTATTGCTGCGCTGATTGCTTGTCTGCTGATGGGAAAATTTCGCTGTATTGATATGGAGAGTGCTTATAGAGCAATCCACTGGCCGAGTATTATTTTGATTGTCGGCATGATGCCTTTTGCACTGGCATTGCAGAAAACGGGAGGCATTGAGCTAATCGTCCGTGGATTAATGGATATCGCAGGCGATTTGGGACCGAAGGTGATGCTGATGTGTCTGTTTGTGCTTTGTGCTGTCATCGGATTGTTTATTTCCAATACCGCGACGGCGGTATTAATGGCACCGATTGCCATTGCAGCAGCAAACCAGATGTCTGTTTCCCCACTGCCTTTTGCGATGATTATTGGTGTAGCAGCATCGGCGGCATTTATGACACCTGTTTCATCTCCCGTTAATACATTGATACTGGGACCCGGGGGATATCGATTTGCAGATTTTCTGAAGATTGGTATACCTTTCACATTTATTGTCATGGGAATTAGCATCGCGATTATTCCGGTACTTTTTCCATTTTAATGCTTCGGTATCTGATAATTTTTAGCACAACCGAGCAAATTGTTAGCTGAACGAAACTAGGTTCATAGGCTGATTTCATCAAGAGAGAGGCTGAAACTGGGTACAAATATATCCATAAAATAATCCATTTCTTCGCTGTGGCGTTTTGTTAGTGTTTTTTCCAGACGGGTTTTGGCTTGATTGAACTCGCTATTGCCTGCCGAAAGTTCTTCAAGGCATTTTAAGTAAGCACATAACGCATCTGCCTGCTTGATAATGCTGTTTTCTTCTTCGGTATGATGGTGCTCATCCAAAATAGGGCGAAAATCATCCTGCAATTCAACTGGTAACATATCCAGTAATTTTTTTTGGGCGATTTTTTCTATTTGCTTATATTCATGAGCAATTTGCGGATTGTAATACTTAATTGGAGTGGGTAAATCCCCTGTAATTACTTCACTGGCATCGTGATACATTGCGAGCAGAGCTATTCGTTCTGCATTGACATTGCCGTTGAATTTACGATTTTTGATTACCGCCAGTGCGTGTGCGACAAAAGCAACCTGCAAACTGTGCTCCGAAACATTTTCTGTACGCACATTTCGCATAAGCGGCCAACGGTTGATTAATTTTAGGCGGGATATCTGGGCGAAAAAATGGCTCATGATTTTCTCTTACAGCGGGATCATGTGATTAATTGTGGGCGGACGGAGAAGGGAAGTAAACCTATTTTAGTATTAAATTTCTCCGAAATATCCCTTGTATCTTCCAATCTGTTATTTGAAAAATAGCGAAGATATTCATTTCTGAAAAATTAGTTTACGGAAAAATAGAGATCAGTAAGAAATAAGAGCCTATTTCATTATAGTATTAATATTTATTGAAATAGGCATCTGAATGATTAATGTTCTGGTTATTGGCGATAGTTACCAATAAAACGAGCAAACTTCTCAATGGCCATTTGCAAGTCAGTTACATGCGGCAATGTAACGATGCGGAAATGATCGGGTTCCGGCCAGTTAAATGCAGTACCCTGAACCAGTAAAACCTTTTCCTGTAGTAAGAGGTCTAATACCATTTTCTGGTCATCATGAATATTAAAACGTTTGGTGTCTATTTTCGGGAACATATAGAGTGCACCCATTGGTTTTACGCAGGAAACACCGGGGATTTGGTTAATCAATTCCCATGCGCGGTTGCGTTGCTCATAGAGTCGGCCACTTGGAAAAATAAATTCACTGATACTTTGATAGCCACCCAATGCTGTTTGAATAGCGTGTTGCATCGGTACGTTGGCACACAGGCGCATTGATGCCAGCATTTCCAACCCTTCAATATAATCTTTGGCCTGTTTTTTCGGGCCATTCAATACCATCCAGCCCTGACGAAAACCGGCAACACGATAAGTCTTTGACAGGCCATTAAAGGTCACAGTAAAGAGGTCAGGCGCTAATGTTGCAATAGAGTGATGCTGGGCATCATCGTAAAGAATTTTGTCGTAAATCTCATCGGCAAAAATAATCAGATTATGCTGGCGGGCTATTTCCACTATTTCAAGCAGTAATTCCTTGCTATATACCGCACCGGTCGGATTGTTCGGGTTAATAATAACAATGCCACGGGTACGCGGAGTAATTTTACGGCGGATATCATCTAAATCAGGGAACCAGCCTTGCTGTTCATCACACAGGTAATGGACGGCATTACCGCTGGAAAGTGACACCGCCGCAGTCCAAAGAGGATAATCAGGCGCAGGAACCAGCATTTCGTCACCTGTATTCAACAGGGCTTGCATGGATTGAACAATAAGTTCAGAAACACCATTGCCAATAAATATATCTTCAACGGTAACATCCAGCATATTTCTGGCTTGATAATGCTGCATGATTGCCTTACGCGCAGAATATAGCCCTTTTGAATCTGAGTAACCTTGGGCTGTCGGCAGGTTGCGGATAACATCGACTAAAATTTCATCTGGTGCTTCGAAGCCAAATGGAGCCGGATTACCAATGTTTAATTTCAGAACCTTATTGCCTTCTTCTTCAAGTCGCTTGGCTTCTTTGAGGGTATTCCCTCGGATGTCGTAACAGACATTATCTAATTTGCTGGATTTATTAATTGAAAACATAGGGTGCCTTAACCTCTCGGCAAAATGGATGATACCCGGCATAAAAACTGTAATGATCAATGTACTCTTCTCGCTCTGTCTTTTGAAGAGACTTTGATATCTTTGGTTAAAACGGTTGTTTTAAGAATAAATGCATTAGTTTGCTCTCTGAAATAATGTCATATATTAGTATATTGATCTTTCTGTTGATGTTATGTAGGAGTTTTATTCTTGATAATGGCGGGTTTTTAGTTTGCACAAAGTAAGCAGGATGACATTTTGACGGTGGTGTTTTCGTGAATTTGTTCAATAAATCTCGAATTGTCAATAAAAGTAAGAAGGTTTGTATAATGTATTCTTATAATTTATCTTTGTTGACGTAAAGTTAATTTAGGTTTTATAACATGATACTTCGATAATCTTTTTGAGTTTTTATCCATAACATTTTGAGGCTTATTCAGTGGGAATGCTAAATCATTAACAATGCTAATATTATTTTATTGTTTTAAGCTTTCCTAATTCAGGTTAAGTTGTTCTTTGAAGCAAGTCAGAAAAAGAATGTTTGTAATAGAATTTGGTGATTATGTGATGTAAATAGGGTTTTATATCTAATTTATTTTTAGGTTGCATAAATTTTGTTAAGTAAAGGAGAAAATAAAACCCCATGATGATCTAAATAGTAAAAAAAGTTCAGTAAACCTTTGCCCTATTTAATAGAGTAGAGTAATGTCACAATCGGTATTATTTTATTTGATACTGCTGAAGTAAAAACACCAGGTTAGTTAGTAATTAAAATCAAAAAAGTGATGAATAAACAATGATAAATGCAAATCGTCAGATAATAAACCTCGATCTCGATCTGCTAAGAACTTTTGTTGCCGTTGCTGACTTAAATACTTTTGCAGCAGCAGCAGCAGCTGTTTCTAGAACGCAATCGGCTGTGAGTCAGCAAATGCAGCGGTTAGAGCATCTTGTGGGGAGAGAATTATTTGCTCGCCACGGGCGTAATAAGCTTCTGACTGAGCATGGGCTTCAACTTCTTGGTTATGCACGTCAGATCCTCCGTGCCAATGACGATGCAACAGCATCATTAACTTACAATGATGCAGACGGTGAATTAAGAATAGGTGTATCAGATGACGCTGTTGATACGCTTCTTCCTTTCTTATTGAACCGTATTGCCTCTGTCTATCCACGTGTTGCTGTTGATGTGCGGATTAAACGCGCTCAATTTATTGAAAGCATGCTGGATAACCATGAGATTGATTTGGCATTAACCACAGCGAAAATTAACCAACATCCTAAAACAATTCTACGTTCTTCCCCTGTTTTATGGCACTGTGCGCCAGATTTCCAATTGCAAACTAACGAACCCGTGCCGCTGGTTGTAATGGATGAAACTAATCCATTCCGTCAGATAGCTCTGGAGACGCTGGATATGGCAGGTATTTCATGGCGCATTGCATATGAAGCAGCCTCCCTGTCTGCTGTTCGTGCGGCTGTGAATGCAGAAGTAGGCATTACTGCCCGCCCTCTGGAAATGCATAATGCAGATCTAAGAATTCTGGGTGAAAGTGAAGGATTACCGCGCTTGCCGGAAATTCAATTTTTCTTATATCGTAACAGTAACGAACAAAATGAATCGGTTCTGACTGTTTTCGATGCAATAGAAAACAAGAAAACACCTTATACCGTAACGCCTGTTGAAGCTGATGAATCCGACCAAATGGATGAATCTATTGATTCCATTGATCTTGTAAAATCAGCTGAATCAGTTGATGAAACCTCCGTCGAAAATATAGACGAATAAGCATTATGTGTTTTATAGGCTAATATTTCCATTTTATGTGGAAATATTAGCCTGTTGTTCATTTTGTTCATTATTTATTAAATAGTCTTTCTCCTCCTAAGTTTTCATTTCCATTTTTTATATTTCCAATCAGAAATAAGCCCTATTAATTTTCCTATCACTTTCGAATTTTAGTTAAAAGAATGTTGTTGTGTTAACAAATTTTATTTTCCTAAATTGATAAAATAAATTTATTTTCAGAAATAGCAGCTTTATCGCAGTTAAATAGTTCTTTTTAGAAGCAATTCATTAATAGTTGAATGATATTCATTCAACTATTGAATGTTTTTCAGTGAAACTGTGCGTTTGATCATAAAAATACTCTCAGTCTCACAGTGGAAAGACAGGTTTTTCCTGCGATAATGGTGTAGTAAACTCGAGTTATCGGTTAGACTAGTTATGTCAGGTTGTTGTTTTATTACGTTACTGACACGTTTTAGCGGTATGTCAGCACAATCTGTTAATTAATGGTTTTTCGTTTGTAAATAAATGTGTAAGCACTTTTGCCGCTGCGGCAAAATATTGTTGAGAGGAATAAAAACCAAGACGATTCAAGCGATGGAAGAGATTGATTAGCGCTGTTTCAGATTTGGTTGTTATCCCTTCCCATGAATCGATGTGGTGCAATACTGCCGGAAAAAAGAGCAGATACCTTGACGCCACTTTTGATGAGTAAGCAACGAGTATGTCTACATCCACTGGAATTTTAGCCCATAACTGGGCGTTTGCGGTTTTCCTGATAGGTGCCCTTGGTTTGTGTGCGCTCATGTTACTGGGCGGATACTTCATGGGAGGCCGAGCGAAAGCCAGAGCAAAACACGTACCTTATGAATCAGGTATCGATTCTGTCGGTAGTGCTCGTCTCCGCCTGTCGGCGAAGTTTTATCTGGTCGCCATGTTCTTTGTCATCTTCGACGTTGAAGCCCTTTACTTGTATGCATGGGCCGTCTCTATCAAAGAGAGTGGCTGGCTGGGCTTTGCTGAGGCAAGCATTTTCATTCTGGTGTTATTGGCAGGCTTGGTTTATCTGGCGCGCATTGGTGCGTTGGACTGGACGCCAGCACGTTCAAAACGTCAAGTCAGTAAACCTAGTGCTGACACTTATACCAACAACAGTCACATGCAGTAATAGCGAGGCATAAAGATGGATTATACGCTCACCCGCATAGATCCGAACGGTGAGAATGACCGTTATCCCCTGCAAAAACAGGAGATTGTCAGTGATCCCCTGGAGCAGCACGTTCACCGCAGTGTCTATATGGGTAAATTAGAAAATGCGCTACATGACATGGTGAACTGGGGAAGAAAAAACTCTCTGTGGCCTTATAACTTCGGCCTTTCTTGCTGTTATGTGGAAATGGTGACGTCGTTTACAGCCGTTCACGATGTTGCTCGTTTTGGGGCAGAAGTGCTGCGGGCATCTCCCCGTCAGGCTGATTTCATGGTGGTTTCCGGAACTTGTTTCGTCAAAATGGCACCAGTCATCCAGCGTCTGTACGACCAAATGCTGGAACCTAAGTGGGTGATCTCAATGGGAGCCTGTGCAAATTCCGGTGGTATGTACGATATTTACTCCGTAGTTCAAGGGGTCGATAAATTTATCCCTGTCGATGTTTATATTCCTGGCTGTCCTCCCCGCCCAGAAGCCTATATGCAGGCTCTGTTGCTGTTGCAGGAGTCTATAGGCAAAGAACGCCGTCCACTGTCATGGGTTGTTGGCGATCAGGGGGTTTACCGCGCAAATATGCAATCAGAAAGAGAACGGAAGCGTGGTGAACGTATTGCAGTGAAAAATCTGCGTACTCCAGACGAAATTTAAGGCTTTTAGCCATATAGCGTAACCAGAGCAATGTGTTGCGATCACAAAAACCCTGATCAAGCGTTGTGGTGAAAAATGATGACAGATCAGATAGCGCAAGAAAGCGCCCGACCAGCTTGGGAGACACGGGATCACCTTGATGATCCTGTTGTGAGCGAGCTTAATCGTCAATTTGGCCCGGATGCCTTTACTGTCCAGCCTACCCGTACCGGTATACCTGTTGTTTGGGTTAAGCGAGGGCAATTACTGGAAGTAATAACGTTTCTGAAAAAGCTGCCCAAACCTTATGTCATGTTGTTTGACTTACATGGTGTTGATGAGCGTCAGCGTTCTCATCGGCAAGGGCTGCCGGCTGCCGACTTTTCAGTATTTTATCACTTGATTTCCATTGAGCGTAACCGTGACATTATGTTGAAAGTCGCGCTCGCTGAACAAGACTTGAATATCCCGACCATCACGTCACTTTTCCCGAATGCTAATTGGTATGAGCGTGAAACATGGGAAATGTTCGGCATTACATTCAATGGTCATCCTAATTTACGTCGCATCCTGATGCCACCGACATGGGAAGGTCACCCGCTGCGCAAAGAGTATTCCGCGCGTGCGACAGAATTTGATCCTTTCATTCTGACTAAGCAGAAAGAAGATCTGGAAATGGAAGCCCTGACTTTTAAACCAGAAGAGTGGGGAATGAAGCGTGGCACTGACAATGAGGATTTCATGTTCCTCAACCTCGGCCCGAACCATCCTTCTGCTCACGGTGCATTCCGTATTGTTTTGCAACTTGATGGCGAAGAAATCGTTGATTGTGTACCTGACATTGGCTACCACCACCGTGGCGCTGAAAAAATGGGTGAACGTCAGTCATGGCATAGTTATATACCTTATACCGACCGTATCGAATATCTGGGCGGTTGTGTCAACGAAATGCCTTATGTACTGGCCGTTGAGAAACTGGCTGGCATTGAGGTGCCGGATCGCGTGAAAACGATCCGTGTCATGCTGTCTGAGCTGTTCCGCATCAATAGCCACTTGCTTTATATCAGTACATTCATCCAAGACGTTGGTGCAATGTCCCCCGTCTTCTTTGCCTTTACTGACCGACAGAAAGTTTACGATGTGGTTGAGGCAATTACTGGGTTCCGTATGCATCCGGCGTGGTTCCGTATCGGTGGTGTCGCCCATGACTTACCTCGGGGCTGGGAAAAACTTCTGCGTGAATTGTTGGACTGGCTGCCGAAACGTCTGAATTCCTATGTCAAAGCAGCGCTGAAAAACAGCGTCCTGAAAGGACGTTCTGTTGGCGTGGCTGCTTATAATTCTAAACAGGCTCTGGATTGGGGGGTTACCGGAGCGGGGCTGCGTGCAACCGGTATTGGTTTTGACGTGCGTAAATGGCGTCCGTATTCCGGTTATGAAAATTTCGATTTTGAAGTCCCGACAGGCTACAACGGCGATTGCTATGACCGTGTGATGTTGAAAGTGGAAGAAATCCGCCAGAGTATGCGCATCCTTGAACAGTGCCTCAAAAATATGCCGGCAGGGCCATTCAAGGCTGATCACCCGCTGACTACACCGCCGCCGAGAGAGCGTACATTGCAGCATATCGAAACCATGATTAACCACTTCCTGCAAGTGTCATGGGGACCGGTTATGCCTGCCAATGAATCATTCCAGATGATCGAAGCAACTAAAGGTATCAACAGTTATTACCTAACCAGTGATGGTAGCACCATGAGTTACCGCACCCGCATCCGTACACCAAGTTTTGCGCACTTGCAGCAAATTCCATCGGTGATCCGCGGCAGTCTGGTTTCTGACCTTATCGTCTATCTGGGCAGTATCGATTTTGTTATGTCTGATGTGGATCGCTAACGATGCAAAGTGAATTTAACGCAAACAAGCAAGCACGCCTTGATGTGGTTAACGTAACGGACGCTCAGACACCGGATGAGTTTGTATTGAGTGCTGAAGAACGTGATGCCATTGAGCAGGAAAAACACCACTACGAAGATCCGCGTGCTGCGTCAATTGAGGCGCTGAAAATTGTGCAGAAACAGCGTGGTTGGGTGCCTGATGGTGCCATTTATGCTATTGCTGGGGTGTTGGGTATTCCGGCCAGTGATGTGGAAGGTGTGGCAACATTTTACAGCCAGATTTACCGCCAGCCAGTAGGGCGCCACATTATCCGTTACTGCGACAGCGTTGTGTGTCACATCACGGGTTATGAGGGCATTCAGGCGGCGATAGAATCGCATTTGAACATTCGTCCGGGGCAAACTACGGCAGATGGGCGTTTCACATTGTTGCCAACTTGCTGCCTGGGTAATTGTGACAAAGGACCGACCATGATGGTTGATGAGGATACTCACAGTTACTTAAAACCCGAAGAAATTGAAAAATTACTGGAGCAGTATCCATGACAACGCATTCAGGAGTGAAAGAAATTATCCGCGCAGCGGAAACTCATCCCCTGACATGGCGGTTGCGTGATGACCAGCAACCTGTTTGGTTGGATGAATACCGAAGCAAAAATGGCTACAAGGGCGCTGAAAAAGCACTGAAGGGCATGGCTCCTGATGAAATTACCTCACTGGTGAAAGATGCGGGCTTAAAAGGCCGCGGCGGTGCGGGTTTCTCTACAGGCTTGAAATGGAGCCTGATGCCAAAAGACGAAAGTATGAATATCCGCTATTTGCTGTGTAATGCAGATGAAATGGAACCGGGTACTTATAAAGATCGTCTGTTGATGGAACAACTGCCTCACCTGCTGGTGGAAGGAATGTTAATCAGTGCGTTTGCGCTGAAAGCCTATCGTGGCTACATCTTCCTGCGCGGTGAATATGTCGAATCAGCCGTTCATTTGCGCAGAGCCATTGAAGAAGCCAAGGCTGCGGGATTTCTCGGCAAGAATATTTTAGGGAGTGGTTTTGATTTTGAACTGTTTGTTCATACCGGCGCGGGACGTTATATCTGTGGTGAAGAGACCGCATTGATTAACTCTCTTGAAGGGCGTCGCGCGAATCCCCGTTCAAAACCTCCATTTCCTGCGACATCGGGCGTCTGGGGTAAACCAACTTGTGTAAACAACGTTGAAACCCTGTGCAATGTACCCGCCATTCTCGAACACGGCAAAGATTGGTATATCGGTTTGAGCGAAGGCAAAAGTAAAGATGCCGGAACTAAATTGATGGGCTTCTCTGGTCGGGTCAGGAATCCGGGTCTTTGGGAACTCCCTTTCGGTACAACAGCCCGTGAAATTCTGGAAGATTACGCAGGTGGTATGCGTGACGGACTGAAATTCAAAGCATGGCAGCCGGGTGGTGCGGGAACAGATTTCCTGACAGAAGATCATCTTGATTTGCCAATGGATTTCGAAAGTATCGCCAAAGCGGGCAGTCGTCTGGGAACTGCACTGGCGATGGCGGTGGATCACGAGATCAACATGGTTTCCTTGACTCGCAACCTTGAAGAGTTTTTTGCTCGTGAATCCTGTGGTTGGTGTACGCCATGCCGCGATGGTTTGCCGTGGAGTGTCAAAATTCTCCGGGCCATTGAAAATGGCAAAGGTCAGCAGGGTGATATCGAAACATTGGAGCAACTCTGCCGTTTCCTCGGCCCGGGAAAAACATTCTGTGCCCATGCGCCAGGTGCCGTAGAGCCTTTGCAGAGTGCCATCAAATATTTCCGTGAAGAATTCGAAGCCGGCATTGTCACTAAAGATTATGGCAATACCAGCCTGATTGCGGGTATTCAACCGAATCTGCTTAAGCAGCGTTGGTAGGGTTGATTTTATTTTTTGACTAACGCCTGCTGCGGTGGGCTACTGGGAAGCATGCTGACTATGGCTACGATACATGTAGACGGCAAAGATTATGATGTAAACGGGGCTGATAACCTGTTACAAGCCTGCCTCTCATTGGGGCTTGATATACCTTATTTTTGCTGGCATCCGGCGCTGGGAAGCGTTGGCGCTTGCCGCCAGTGTGCGGTAAAGCAATATCAGAACGCAGAAGATACGCGCGGTCGTCTGGTGATGTCTTGTATGACACCTGCGACAGATGGCACGTATATTTCCATTGATGATGAAGAAGCAAAGCAGTTCCGCGCAAGTGTTGTGGAATGGCTGATGACTAATCATCCCCACGACTGTCCTGTTTGTGAGGAAGGAGGAAACTGCCATTTGCAGGATATGACGGTAATGACCGGGCACTCGTTCCGTAAATACCGTTTTACCAAGCGTACTCACAAAAATCAGGAATTGGGTCCATTTATTGCCCATGAAATGAACCGTTGCATCGCCTGTTACCGTTGTGTTCGTTACTACAAAGATTATGCGGACGGAACGGATTTAGGCGTTTACGGTGCTCATGACAACGTTTATTTTGGCCGCACTGAAAGTGGCACGCTGGAAAGTGAATTTTCCGGTAACCTTGTCGAAATTTGCCCGACAGGGGTGTTTACCGATAAAACCCATTCAGAACGCTACAACCGTAAATGGGACATGCAGTTTGCGCCAAGCATCTGCCAGCAGTGCAGCATCGGCTGTAACACGAGTCCCGGAGAACGCTATGGTGAATTGCGCCGCATAGAGAACCGCTACAACGGTACGGTTAACCATTACTTTATGTGTGACCGTGGGCGCTTTGGTTATGGGTATGTCAATCGTGACGATCGTCCTCGCCAGCCACAACAATTACGTGGTGATCAGTGGATTTCGCTGAATGCGGATCAAGTTATGCAAGGGGGCGCAGATATATTGCGTCAGGCGAAAAAAACCATTGGCATCGGCTCGCCACGTGCCAGCATTGAAAGTAATTTTGCTTTGCGTGAATTAGTTGGCGCAGAAAACTTCTACAGCGGTATTTCAGCAGAAGAACAACACCGTCTTGACATGATGCTGGAGATCCTCCAACAAGGTGGCGTGTATACACCATCCCTGCGTGAAATTGAAGATTATGATGCGGTGCTGGTGTTAGGTGAAGACCTAACTCAAACTGCGGCTCGCATGGCGTTATCAGTGCGTCAGGCAGTGAAGGGCAAGGCCCGTGAGATGGCAGCGGCCCAAAAAGTGGCAGACTGGCAAATCGCGGCGGTCATGAATATCGGCCAGCATGCCAAATATCCTCTGTTCCTGACCAGTGTTGATAATACTCGGTTGGATGATGTTGCCGCGTGGGGTTATCACGCACCCGTTGATGATCAGGCTCGTTTTGGTTTTGCAGTGGCACATGCCCTGAACAATATTGCGCCAGCTGTCAATGACTTGCCGGATGAGCTGCAATCGAAAGTGGAAATCATCGCTCAGGCATTGAGTGACGCGAAAAAACCATTAATTATCAGTGGCAGTAACACAGGTAGCGATGCCCTTATTCAGGCAGCAGCCAATATTGCATGGGCACTGAAAGATAAAGGTGCAAATGTTGGTCTTTCTTATGTAGCCGCGTATGCCAATAGTCTTGGTCTGGCGATGATGGAAGCACAGCCATTGGATGCTGCTTTACAATGTATCGCCAAAGGGGATTCAGATACTGCGATTGTGGTGGAAAACGATCTCTATCGTCATGCGCCAGCGGATAAAATTGATAATGCACTGAATAGCCTTAAAAATCTGATTGTTGTTGACCATCAGCGCACAGCCATTATGGACAAGGCTCATTTAATCCTGTCAGCATCCAGTTTTGCAGAAAGTGATGGTACGCTGGTGAATCAGGAAGGTCGCGCCCAGCGCTATTTCCAAGTTTATGAACCTGCATTCTATGACAAATCCATCGTTATGCTGGAAAGCTGGCGCTGGATGCACTCCCTGTATACTACTTACACACAATGTCAGACTGACTGGACGCAACTTGACCATGTTATTGAAGCCTGTGTCAAAGCGATGCCACAATTCAAAGGCATCGTTAATGCGGCACCAGATGCCACATTCCGTGTCCGTGGGCAAAAATTAGCACGTTCACCTCATCGTTATAGTGGTCGTACCGCCATGTTGGCTGATGTCAGCGTTCATGAGCAACGCCAGCCACAGGATATCGACACCGCATTTGCTTTCTCAATGGAAGGAAACAACAGCCCATTTGCGCCACGTCAACAAATTCCGTTTGCATGGGCGCCCGGCTGGAACTCACCACAGGCGTGGAATAAATTTCAGGCTGAAGTGGGTGGCAAATTGCGCTTTGGTGATCCGGGGGTTCGTTTGATTGAAGCCGTTGATGGCGGGCTGAATTATTTCGACAGTATTCCAATCGCATTCAGCGCACAAAAAAATCAATGGCATGTTGCGCCTTATTTCCATTTGTTCGGCAGTGATGAACTGTCACAGCGTTCTGATGTGATACAGGATCGTATGCCTGATCCATATGTGATGATTAATCATAAAGATGCAGAACAGTTGAATGTAACAGAAGGAGCCGTGATGGAATTTGATTGTGAAGGGCAACAACTGCGTTTAGCAGTGCGCTTGAGTGCCAATCTGGCTCAGGGGCAAGTTGGTCTGCCGCTGGGAATGCCGGGAATTCCACCGGTTCTGGCAGGGAAATCAGTCAATAACTTACGGGAGGTTGCATAATGCGTTGGCTTACTCCCGATGTGGCTGAGATCCTGATTGCTGTTCTGAAAGCGGCTGTGATTCTTCTGGTCGTGGTTGTCTGCGGAGCATTCATGAGCTTCTTTGAACGCCGCATTCTTGGCCTGTTCCAAAACCGTTACGGGCCAAACCGTGTAGGTTGGGGCGGTTCATTACAGCTTGTCGCAGACATGCTCAAAATGTTCTTTAAAGAAGACTGGGCACCCCGCTTCGCTGATCGGGCCATTTTCACTTTAGCCCCTGTTATTGCATTCTGCTCATTACTTCTGGCTTTTGCCATCGTGCCAGTAAGCCCAACATGGATGGTGGCAGATCTGAACATCGGTATCCTGTTTTTCATGATGATGGCAGGTCTGGCCGTTTATGCTGTGCTGTTTGCTGGCTGGGCAAGTAACAACAAATACTCCCTGCTGGGCGCGATGCGTGCATCAGCACAGACATTGAGCTATGAAGTGTTTCTCGGTCTGTCCATGATGGGGGTTGTGGCACAAGCTGGCTCCTTTAACATGGTGGATATCGTAAATTCACAGCAACATGTCTGGAATATCATTCCTCAGTTCTTTGGCTTCCTGACTTTTGCCATTGCTGGGGTGGCGGTGACACACCGCCACCCCTTTGACCAGCCGGAAGCAGAGCAGGAACTGGCCGACGGTTATCATGTTGAGTACTCAGGCATGAAATTCGGTCTGTTCTTTGTGGGAGAATATATCGCTATTGTGACGGTATCAGCCTTAATCGTCACACTGTTCTTCGGTGGCTGGAATGGGCCTCTCTTGCCTCCATTCATCTGGTTTGCGCTGAAAACAGCTTTTTTCATGATGATGTTCATCCTGATCCGTGCTGCATTGCCGCGCCCTCGTTATGACCAGGTGATGTCGTTTGGCTGGAAAGTCTGCCTGCCGTTAACGTTACTCAACATGCTGGCAACTGCCGCAGTTATTCTATACAACGCTTAATAGAGGGGTGATTGAACCATGACATTGAAAGAGTTAGTGGTCGGTTTCGCCACCCAGGTACGCAGTATTTGGATGATAGGGCTTCATGCCTTCCATAAACGCGAAACAAAAATGTATCCGGAAGAGCCGGTTTATCTGCCACCCCGTTACCGTGGGCGTATCGTTCTGACGCGTGATCCTGACGGTGAAGAGCGTTGTGTCGCCTGTAACTTGTGTGCGGCAGTATGTCCGGTGGGATGTATCTCACTGCAAAAAGCCGAGCATAAAGATGGTCGTTGGTATCCAGAATTTTTCCGGGTCAACTTTTCGCGTTGTATTTTCTGCGGCCTGTGTGAAGAAGCTTGTCCGACTACCGCTATTCAGTTGACGCCGGATTTTGAACTGGGTGAATTCAAGCGTCAGGATTTAGTCTACGAAAAAGAAGATCTGCTGATTTCAGGGCCGGGCAAGTATCCTGATTATAACTTTTACCGCAAGACAGGCATGGCAATTGACGGCAAAGATAAAGGTGAAGGCGATAATGAAGCCAAGCCTATTGACGTTAAAAGCCTGATGCCGTAAGGAGCGATATTCATGGAATTTACATTTTATGTCGCAGGGTTGGTTGCCATCCTCGCCACACTCAGGGTGATAACCCACACTAATCCGGTACATGCGCTGTTGTACCTGATTATCTCCTTGCTGGCATTGTCTGTCGTGTTTTTCTCTCTGGGTGCTTATTTCGCCGGTGCTTTGGAGATTATTGTTTACGCAGGGGCGATCATGGTGTTATTCGTCTTTGTTGTGATGATGCTGAACTTAGGAAAATCGGTCGTTGAACAAGAACGATCATGGTTGCAGCCCCGTACTTGGATAGGGCCGTCCATTTTGTCCATTGCTCTGCTGATCGTGCTGGTTTATGCCATCAGCACTCTGCCATCTGTGGCAATCACAGGTGAAGTGGTCAGTGCCAAAGAGGTGGGAATCAGTTTGTTCGGCCCTTATGTACTGGCTGTCGAACTGGCATCCTTGTTGCTGTTGGCCGGAATGGTGGTGGCTTACCATATTGGTCGTGAAAACCGACAAGGTGAAGTAATCAGCAATCGTACGGAGGAGCAATAATGATAGCCTTAGACCATGGTCTTATTCTGGCGGCCATTCTGTTTACATTGGGCTTCACCTGTCTGATTATCCGCCGCAATCTGCTATTCATGCTGATTGGTCTGGAAATTATGATCAATGCTTCAGCGCTGGCATTTGTCGTTGCCGGCAGCTATTGGCTCCAGCCTGATGGTCAAGTGATGTACATTCTGGCCATCACTCTGGCAGCCGCCGAGGCGAGCATCGGTTTGGCACTGTTACTACAGTTGCACCGACGTCGCCAAAACCTGAATATTGATAATGTCAGTGAGATGCGCGGATGAACTTACTCTATTTAACAATTCTGCTGCCACTGCTGGGATTTTTGCTACTGGCATTTTCCCGTGGCCGCTGCTCTGAAAATCTGTCAGCCACCATTGGGATTGGTTCTGTTGGGTTGGCAGCGTTGGTCACACTTTGGGCCGGCATAGATTTCCTTTCCCAAGACGGGGCAGGGGGGCTGGTTTACAGCCAGACATTATGGAACTGGATGGCGGTGGATAATTTCAGTATCCCCGTTAATTTAGTACTGGACGGTTTGTCACTGACCATGCTGAGTGTAGTGACTGGCATCGGTTTCCTGATCCATATTTATGCTTCATGGTATATGCGTGGTGAAGAGGGTTATTCCCGCTTCTTTGCTTATACCAATTTGTTTATCGCCAGCATGGTGGTATTGGTGTTGGCTGATAACATGCTGCTGATGTACCTCGGTTGGGAAGGTGTGGGGCTGTGCAGTTATCTGTTGATTGGTTTCTACTACAAAACCCCGGCCAATGGCGCAGCAGCAATGAAAGCCTTCATCGTGACCCGTGTGGGTGACGTGTTCCTCGCCATCGGTATGTTTATTCTTTATGACCAGCTCGGCACGCTTAGTTTCCGTGAATTGGCAGTACTGGCTCCACAACATATCGAAGCAGGTTCGACCGCGATCACTTGGGCAACCCTGATGATTCTGGGTGGTGCAGTGGGTAAATCGGCGCAGTTACCATTACAAACATGGTTGGCGGATGCGATGGCAGGCCCAACACCGGTTTCTGCCCTGATCCACGCCGCCACAATGGTTACCGCCGGTGTTTACCTGATTGCACGCAGCCATGCTTTGTTCCTGATGGCACCGGATATTTTGCATCTGGTGGGCATCATTGGCGCGGTGACCTTACTGTTGGCGGGTTTTGCTGCGCTGGTACAAACTGATATCAAACGTGTTCTGGCCTATTCCACCATGAGCCAGATTGGTTACATGTTTCTGGCATTGGGTGTGCAAGCGTGGGATGCAGCCATTTTCCACCTGATGACTCATGCGTTCTTCAAAGCATTACTGTTCCTTGCCTCTGGGTCAGTGATTCTGGCCTGCCATCATGAACAGAACATCTTCAAAATGGGGGGTCTGGGCAAACGTATTCCGTTTGTCTATCTCTGCTTCCTCGTGGGCGGTTCTGCGCTTTCGGCTCTGCCTTTATTGACCGCAGGTTTCTACAGTAAAGACGAAATCCTGTGGGGTGCACTGGCAAATGGTCACATGAACCTGATGCTGGCGGGGCTGATTGGGGCCTTGATGACATCCCTGTACACCTTCCGCATGATCTTCATTGTGTTCCACGGTGAAGAAAATACCCATGCTCATCCGGTCAAGGGCATTACCCATACTTTGCCACTGTCAGTACTGCTGGTGTTGTCCACTTTTATTGGTGGTACGCTGATTAAGCTTCCATTGGCGGGTGTTCTGCCAGAAAGCAATGCAGGGCATGACGGAAAAATGATGCTGGAAGTTGTTTCTGGTGTGGTTGCCGTTATCGGTATTTTACTGGCGGCAGCGCTGTATCTTGGCAAACGCAGTGTGGTTAATGCCACAGCAAACAGTGCACCGGGTCGTTTCTTCTCTGCATGGTGGTTCCATGCATGGGGATTTGATGCGCTGTATGACTGGGTATTCGTGAAACCATTCAAAGGCCTTACCAACTTATTGCAAAGTGATCCTTTGAACTCACTGATGAACATTCCTGCTGTATTGTCACGTTGGGGCAATAAAGGTCTTCGCTGGAGTGAGAACGGACAAGTCCGTTGGTACGCTACCTCTATGGGGTTGGGTGCAGTGCTGGTTTTAGCTCTGCTGCTTTTGGTTTAATTAAGGGACACATTGCGCCATGCTATTACCTTGGCTAATTCTTCTGCCCTTCATCGGAGGCCTGCTGTGCTGGCAGGCAGAGCGCTTCGGCACCCGTATGCCGCGTTGGATAGCGCTTCTGGCGATGGGACTGACGCTGTTACTCTCCCTGCACTTGTGGTTGCAGGGCGGTTATACACTCACCAACCCGCAGGGTATTCCACAGTGGCAATCAGAATTCCTGCTGCCGTGGATACCTCGCTTTGGCATTAGTATCCATCTGGCACTGGATGGGCTTTCCTTGCTGATGGTCGTGCTGACCGCATTGCTGGGTCTGATGGCAATCCTCTGTTCGTGGAATGAAAACCAGCCATATCAAGGCTTCTTCCATCTGAACCTGCTATGGATACTCGGTGGTGTAATGGGGGTTTTCCTTGCCATCGACCTGTTCTTGTTCTTCTTCTTCTGGGAAGTGATGCTGGTTCCGATGTACTTCCTGATCGCACTTTGGGGTCACAGGGGGTCGGAAGGTAAAACCCGTATCACAGCGGCAACGAAATTCTTCATTTATACCCAAGCCAGTGGTCTTGTGATGTTGATTTCGATTCTGGCGCTGGCCTTCATTTACCATGATGCAACGGGTGAATGGTCATTCAACTATGAAAAACTGTTGAATACGCCAATGTCATATACCATCCAATACTTGCTGATGTTGGGGTTCTTTATTGCGTTTGCCGTGAAAATGCCGGTAGTCCCTCTGCACGGTTGGTTGCCGGATGCGCATAGTCAGGCACCCACGGCGGGTTCAGTTGACCTTGCAGGGATCTTATTGAAAACAGCGGCGTATGGTTTGCTGCGTTTCAGCTTGCCACTGTTCCCACAAGCTTCTGCGGACTTTGCCCCGATTGCGATGTGGTTCGGGGTTATCGGAATTTTCTACGGTGCATGGATGGCCTTTAGCCAGACTGACATCAAACGTCTGATTGCCTATACCAGTGTTTCCCACATGGGCTTCGTTCTTATCGCCATCTATACGGGTAGTCAATTGGCTTATCAGGGCGCGGTTATCCAAATGATCGCCCATGGCTTGTCAGCCGCTGGCCTGTTCATTCTGTGTGGTCAATTATATGAACGCCTGCATACCCGTGATATGCGTCAAATGGGCGGTTTGTGGTCAAGAGTTCAACTGCTGCCAGCGATATCCCTGTTTTTCGCGGTAGCCACATTAGGTATGCCGGGAACCGGTAACTTTGTCGGTGAATTCATGATCCTGTTCGGTAGCTTCAGTAAATTCACCCTGATTACTACGGTATCCGTATTCGGTTTGGTTTTTGCGTCTGTTTATGCACTGTATTTGATGCAGAAGGCTTATTACGGCACGCCCAAAACAGATAAACCGCTACCGCAAATGGATGCCCGCGAAATCTCCATTCTGCTGTTACTGGTCGTCTTGCTGGTGATCTTGGGCGTTTATCCACAACCAATCCTTGATACTTCAGCCGCAGCGATGAGCAACATCCAGAATTGGTATTCAGCTTCACTTTTAACTACAAGGCCGTAATTCGCCATGACAATAACTTCTGAACAATTGATCGCACTGTTGCCGCTATTGATCGTCGGATTGACGGTGGTGGTTGTGATGCTGTCCATTGCGTGGCGACGCGATCATTTCACCAATGTCACCCTAACGGTGATTGGCCTTAATCTGGCTCTGTTTTCTCTCTATTTTGTGGGACAACAAGAGCCGATGGATGTCACGCCACTGATTCATGTGGATCGTTTTGCAATGTTCTATACAGCCCTTGTGCTGATTGCGAGCCTTGCAACGACGACATTTGCCTATTCATGGTTGGAGAATTATCCCGATAACAAAGAAGAATTTTATCTTTTGGTGCTGATTGCGGCTGTTGGGGGAATTCTGCTCTCTTCTGCCAACCATATGGCATCGCTGTTTATCGGGATTGAACTGATCACTCTGCCACTATTTGGATTGATTGGTTATGCATATCGCCAGAAACGTTCACTGGAAGCCAGTATCAAATATATGTTGCTGTCCGCAACGGCATCTTCATTCCTGCTGTTTGGTATTGCGCTGTTGTATGCTGAATCCGGTGACTTGTCCTTCGCATCACTGGGTAAAAGCTTAAGTGACAGTAAACTGCATGAACCTCTGGTCTTAGCAGGATTGGGTATGATGATTGTGGGACTGGGCTTCAAACTCTCCCTCGTGCCTTTCCAACTGTGGACACCGGATGTTTATCAAGGTGCACCAGCACCAGTATCGACCTTTCTGGCGACAGCAAGTAAAGTGGCTATCTTTGCTGTGGTTATGCGCTTGTTCCTTGAAGCGCCTGTCACCGAAAGCGAAACCCTGCGCATTGTGCTGACTGTCATTGCCATTGCATCTATCCTGTTTGGTAACTTACTGGCGTTGACACAAAGCAATATCAAACGTCTATTGGGTTACTCATCCATTTCTCATCTGGGATATTTGCTGGTAGTGTTGGTTGCCATCAAAGATCACACACTGGCAGAAGAGACGGCGGGTATCTATCTGGTGGGTTATCTGCTTGCCAGTATCGGGGCATTTGGCGTAGTCAGTTTGATGTCCAGCCCGTATAGAGGGCCGGATGCGGATTCACTGTTCTCATATCGCGGCTTGTTCTGGCATAAACCGATCCTGTCAGCCGTTATGACCATTATGATGCTGTCATTGGCGGGGATTCCGTTAACCTTCGGCTTCATTGGTAAATTCTACGTTATCGCAACCGGTGTTGAAGCGAGATTGTGGTGGCTGACTGGCGCGGTAGTTCTGGGTAGTGCCATTGGCCTTTACTACTATCTGCGTGTGATGGTGAGTTTATACTTGCCAGCACCGAAGGCACTGAACCGTGATACACCACACAATTGGGCATTCACTGCTGGCGGGATTGTTGTATTGCTTACAGGGTTGTTGGTGTTAATCCTCGGTGTTTGGCCACAACCGTTGATTGATATTGTTCAACAGGCGAAAAGCGCTTTATAAGACAATAACCTGAATAACTTAATAAAAAACCCAGTCATTGTTGGCTGGTTTTTTTATTCTGGGCTGGAATTTGGCAAGGTTGACTTACAAAACACTTTCTTTTTCAAAATCCATTGAAATGCATTATAAAATTATTGGGCATTATTTCCTCCACCACTGTTCGACATACCCCCTCTGTAAGTACAGTTACTTCCGTTTTTATGTTAAGGTGACTTTTAGCGTAGGCTGAGTGAATAATAATCACAATAGAGCCGCTAGGTATGTAACCATTTGTTAAGGTTGTATTTATTTATTGGCATCTCTGCAAAATTGCTTATTGGAGTAAATAGGAGATAGTGTCGAACATTAATTTTGAAGGATAATTATGAGTCAAGATAATACTGGTCAGGTAAAGACTAAAACTTCCATTAACCCACCAGTTTTTTTCTTCTCGGCGTTTTTAGTCATTGCTCTGGTGACATTCTCTGGTTTGAAACCCGAACTTGCCGATCGATGGTTTAAGGCTTTACAGCAGGACATTTTTGTTAATGCCAGTTGGTTTTATATTCTTGCAGTTGCCTTGATTTTGCTTTCGGTTACCTATCTGGGATTGTCCAGATACGGCAATATAAAACTGGGCCCCGACCATGCTGAACCAGATTTCAGTTATTTTTCCTGGTTTGCCATGCTCTTTTCTGCGGGGATGGGGATCGGGCTTATGTTTTTTGGTGTGGCTGAACCGGTAATGCATTACCTCTCTCCCCCAGTAGGGACACCTGAAAGTATCGAAGCTGCAAAACAAGCGATGAAACTGACTTTCTTCCATTGGGGGCTTCATGCTTGGGCAATTTATGCCATTGTAGCGTTAATTCTGGCATTTTTTAGTTACCGACACGGTTTGCCTCTGACATTGCGCTCTGCGCTGTATCCGATTATTGGCGATAAAATTTATGGGCCAATGGGTCATGCCGTCGATGTTTTTGCTGTTATTGGTACAGTATTTGGTGTCGCGACCTCTTTGGGGTATGGCGTCCTTCAGGTTAATGCCGGTCTTAACCATCTTTTTGGTTTGCCTATCAATGAAACAGTACAGGTTATACTGATTATTGCTATTACCGCTTTGGCAACCCTGTCTGTTGTTTCCGGTCTGGATAAAGGCATTCGTATTTTGTCTGAATTGAATCTGGGTCTGGCGGTTTTATTGTTGCTTTTGGTGGTGGCTCTGGGACCTACCGTACTGCTACTGAAATCCTTTGTGGAAAACACAGGCGGCTACTTTTCAGAAATTGTCAGCAAAACATTTAACCTGTATGCCTATGAACCTAAATCCAGCAACTGGTTGGGGGGATGGACGTTATTGTATTGGGGATGGTGGTTATCGTGGTCTCCATTTGTTGGTATGTTTATCGCTAGAGTCTCGCGGGGACGCACAATCAGAGAATTTGTAACAGGCGTCTTGTTTGTACCCAGCGGTTTTACCCTGATGTGGATGACGGCATTTGGTAACAGCTCCATTGATTTGATTGCCAATAAAGGAGCAACAGAATTAGCCGATGTAGTACAGTCAGATGTTTCTCTGGCACTGTTTAACTTTCTGGAGCATTTCCCGTTTCCTTCCGTACTTTCGTTTATCGCTATAGTCATGGTTGTGATGTTTTTCGTGACTTCAGCAGATTCTGGCGCAATGGTGGTTGATACACTGGCTTCTGGTGGTGCTGACCATACACCTGTCTGGCAACGGATCTTCTGGGCAGGTTTGATGGGCGTCGTGGCTATTTCATTATTGATTGCAGGCGGTTTATCCGCCTTGCAAACGGT
Source organism: Xenorhabdus sp. Sc-CR9 (assembly GCF_963897815.1). Taxonomy (NCBI): domain Bacteria; kingdom Pseudomonadati; phylum Pseudomonadota; class Gammaproteobacteria; order Enterobacterales; family Morganellaceae; genus Xenorhabdus; species Xenorhabdus sp. Sc-CR9. The sequence continues at coordinate 2,182 of NZ_CAWQTY010000180.1, read as the reverse complement.
AACGATTGCCGGTGCGCTTCCTTTCTCCGTCATTCTGCTGATATCAATCTATGGCTTGCTTAAAGCATTACGGATTGATGCATACAAAAAAGACAGCCAACAAATGACTACGATTGCACCTCCTGCCAGTCGAAACCCGATTCCGTGGCAGCGAAGATTAAGAAATATCATTTATTATCCTAAGAGTTCACAAGTGAAGCGTTTCATGATCGAGGTTATCCAAAGTTCAATGGAGCTGGTGGCCGGGGAATTGGGGAAACAGAATAAAGTTGCTGTTATTAATAATGAAATGGATGGCCGGATTCATCTGGAGGTGGATTTTGGCGAAAATCTTAACTTTGTCTATGAAGTTCGTCTGAGAAGTTATATTCAACCTACATTTGCTATTGCAGGTTTGGAAGATGATGAAAAAAGTGAGGAACAAAAATATTATCGCGCTGAAGTTTACCTTAAAGAAGGTGGGCAGGATTATGATCTGATGGGGTGGACGCAAGAGCAGATTATCCATGATATTTTGGATCAATACGAAAAGCACATTCACTTTTTGCATTTGGTTCGTTAAAAAAAGCCAATCCCCAGATTGTTAATCCGGGGATTCTTTTGTTTGTCGGCTGATGGCATTATTGAGCAGGATTATGTTGATGCAATGTCAGTTATTTTTACGACCCACCAACCACATTCCGACGATCATCGCCAGTACAAAGGCGAACCCTTTTGCATAGCCTGCTCCCAGTAGTACTAACCCGGGTCCCGGACAAATCCCGGCAATGCCCCATCCCAGCCCAAAAAGCGCGGCTCCCCCTACCAAACGCCAGTCTATTTGACGCTGGTCAGGTAATATCATTGGTGTACCAGACAGTGCATATTGGCGACGTTTAGCCAGTGCGAAACCGAACAGGCCGACAATAATAGCTCCCATCATCACAAATGCCAGAGACGGATCCCACGGATGTGCTAGATCCAGAAAGCCCAAAACTTTTTCCGGGTTTGCCATCCCACTGATAATCAACCCCAAACCAAAAATGACACCAGACAGAAGAGAAAGTATCACCATCATTTTTTCATCCTCCTAAAGACCAAGCACCCAGCACCGTTGCCGTAAAAAATCCCACGGCCATAAAGATCAGTGTGGCGACCAATGAACGCAAAGAGAGACGAGAAAGTCCACATACGCCATGTCCGCTGGTACAGCCGGAGCCAATACGTGTTCCCATTCCCACCAAAAGACCCGCAATAATAATGGTAGGCCAAGATGCTGTAACTGTGATTTCCGGTAATGGATACAGCAGGCCATAGAGTACAGGTGCAATAATTATGCCTGCGAGAAATGCCACCCGCCATGAGCGATCTTTCGTTTCACGTTGCAGCAATCCGCCGAGAATACCGCTGATACCAGCAATTCGACCACAAAACAATATCAGCACAATTGCAGCCAGACCAATCAATATTCCCCCACCAAAGCTCAGCGCCGGTGTAAACTGGGCAAAATTAATGCTCATCCTAGTCTCCTGTTATTTCCGGTTTCGGGCAATACAAGGTATAAAGAGTATGAAGTAATGTCAGAATGCGTTCATCTTCAATACGATAGAAGATCTGTTTTCCTTCCCGACGTGTCTTCACCAGATTCAACCGCCGCATTACACCAAGTTGCTGTGACAGAGTCGGCTGATGGATACCCACAGCTTTTTCAAGTTGTCCAACAGAGGCTTCTCCCTGACTAAGCTGGCACATCAATAGCAAGCGGTCATCATTGGAAAGAGCGCGTAACACATCTGCCACGCCTTCGGCAGCCTCACGCATTGCTTGTTGCAAAGAACGATCCATCTTCATCATCACATTCTCACCTTAACAATTTATTTTTTTATATAATATAATTTTGTAAATTAAATACAAGCTTTAATTAACTATTTGAAGCCTATAAAAAATGGAAAATCATATATTATTGATTGATATGATTATAAAAGATATGAAATCTGCCCTATTTATCAACTATGAATAATTTGGCAATAATTCATAAATTGAAAAAGTTGAAAATATCTATGTGTCTCTTAATAAATTGGTAAAAGAATCTTTAAAAAAAGAGCAAGATGATGATGAGATAATAATAACTCTAGATTTGCTTATTGATTTTTTAAAAAACAATAAAAACAAGTTGTCTTCTTAATTTAAATTTTTTAAGCAA
>NZ_CAWQTY010000179.1:0-38005 GCF_963897815.1 Xenorhabdus sp. Sc-CR9 | reverse complement strand
AGCAGTAGCTACTCGGTATGACAAATTAGCAAGAAATTATGAAAGTCTCGTTGCTTTGGCATTTTCAATCATGTGGCTCCCTATGTGGGTCGATTGAAACATGTACAACAAAGGTCAACACGCTCTAGATAAACGATACACTCATATAAAAAATTAGCTCAATGAAGAATCTATTGTTTCCCCTCATCGCTGTATTGATCTGGTCAATCAATGCGGTTGTCAGTAAAGCTGCCGCAACCTTAATTGAACCGGCTGCAATTGCTTTTTACCGCTGGTTTATTGCCTTCCTGACTTTGACTCCCTTTATCTTATTGCCTGTCCTGAAACAGCGGAAAATAGTGGCTCAATATTGGTGGAAGCTGTTGATTCTTGGTTCGCTGGGGATGGTGCTCAACCAAAGCCTTGCTTACTATGCAGCCCATACGGTCAGTGCAACACTGATAGGCATTTTCACTTCATTGATTCCATTATTGACTGTCATTATCAGTATCTTTGCTTTACGAGTCCCCCCTACAGTGGGTATTACTCTCGGCACGATGCTCTCTCTATTCGGACTTGTTTGGCTGGTCAGCAAGGGAGAACCGGCTTCCTTATTACAACATGGTCTGGGCATTGGAGAGATCATGATGTTTATTGCAGCAGCGTCTTACGCTTTATATGGCGTATTGACAAAACGCTGGGCAATTCCATTACCTAACTGGCAATCACTTTACGTACAAATTGGCTTCGGTGTTTTATTGCTTTTGCCCAATTTCATGATGGCAGAAAATGTCCGGCTAACAGCCGATAATATCTCTCTTGTCTTGTTTGCCGGCATTCCGGCATCGATTCTCGCACCTTATCTGTGGATACAGGGTGTGGTTCGCATTGGTGCAAACATGACTTCGATCTTTATGAATCTGGCTCCAGTATTCACTGCCATTATTGCTATCGTAGCTCTCAATGAAAAAATGCACAGCTACCACCTCATTGGAGGAGGTATTGTGCTGGCAGGCGTGATATTCGCACAGCAGTTACGTATCCCGCTCACACGCAGAAAGCCGGAATACAATTCTGACCAGTAAGCCCCCCAGTGCCTCACTGGGCAGAAGCTGGAGAGTGGCACCGTGATACAGGCTGATTTCCTTGACGATGGTCAGCCCCAGTCCAGTCCCTTCCAGCCCTGCTGCGTTATCCAGACGGTTAAAAGCCATAAGCGACTGACCAATGTCTTCCTGTGCGATACCCGGCCCTGAATCATCGATTTCAAGACAACAATATTTTTTGTCTGGGTTCATGCTGATCCTGCCGGTCACGATTCCCGCCTGTGGGGTATATTTGATGGCATTGTCCAATAAATTGGCACACATTTCCGCGATCAATAAAGGCTCACCTTTTATCCATAAGCTCTCCTCCCCTTCGTAGCCCAAATCTATCTTTTTACTTTCTGCTTGTTGCAGACGGGAAAAGCAGGCTTGCTGCAACAATTCTACAATATTGACGGGCTGATAATTCTGTATGGCTTCCTTTTCATGTACTTTAAGCTGAGACAGTTGCAACAGGCGTTCAGTCAGTGAAATCATGTTATCCAGACTTTTGTTAATCGCTGCCAGAATTTTTTCTCTCTGGGTAGGATCTTGCTCACTGTGCGCCACTGCAACTTGAGTCTTCAATACAGCGAGAGGTGTTCTGAGTTGATGGGATGCATCAGCACTGAATCGTTCCTGACGACTCATCATTAGCTTCAACCGTTCGATATATCGGTTGAAGGCCCGGAGTAATAACGAAAGTTCAGGCCACGGCAAAATATCCGGCAAAGGGGTAAGATCATTGGCGGAGCGGTGGATCATAATGCCAGAAAGTTTTCGCAATGGTTTAAGTAATTGTTTTAACAGGATGTAAGCAAGGAGCAATGTCAGCAATACGACTGACCCTTGGCTTACTAACGAAGAAATCAGTAATTGCTGAGCCATGTATTGGCGGGAAATCACCGTTTCAGCCACCAATATCAATGCCATGCCCATGATGCCTCCGTCATTGATGGGCTGGTACATCGCTACCACACGTATCGGCTGCCCCTGATATTCCGCATCATAAAAATACGCAAGCGCCGTATACAATGGTGAACGCCGGATATTTTTTGGTATGGGGGGGAGGTCACCATAACCAGAAATCGTTTTACCTTCTGGCGAGATAACTTGATAGTAAAGTCGATCATTCGTATTTCGTTCAAAGCTATCCAACACAACATAAGGCACATCAACAATCAAATGTTTGTTCTCGACGATCAAACGTTCTGCAACCGTCCTTGCTGACGCAAGCAATGCCCGATCATAAGCCAGCGTTGTGGCATTCCTCACGCTAATATACTGGCTATAAACCGAAGCACAGCCAAATAACAGTAACGGCACCCCCAAAAACAGCAGTAATTGATGGAATAATAACCGTGGTATTTTGAAATATTTCATTGCTCCTGCCGCTCTAACCGATATCCCAATCCACGTAATGTTCCGATTCCTACATCACTGTTGAGTAATTTTTTCCGTAATCGATGTACATACAGTTCAATGCTCTGTGGATTTGCATCGTCCGACAGAGAAAATACCTGTTCAAACAATAGTTGTTTCGAAACAGGACGCCCCCTGCGCTGAAACAGAGTTGTTAAAACTGATAATTCTCTGGGAGTAAGTGCTAACGGCACATTATCCAATAAGAAATAACCTTCATCTTCATAAACCAATGAGCCGAATTTCAGGGTTTCTTGTTGAATACCAGAGCTACGCCGCAACAACGCACGTATGCGAGCCTCCAATTCCTGAAAATCAAAAGGTTTGGTCAAATAATCATCGGCACCTGAATTCAACCCCTTCACACGATCCGTAACACCCGAGTTAGCTGTCAATAACAAGACAGGTAAATTTTGCCCCCGTTTCCGCAACCGCAATAACAAAGAGATACCGTCCAACCTCGGCAAAGCAACATCCAGAATCAGTAAGGCATAATTTTCAGTCTGCAAAAGCTGATCCGCCACAACACCATCTTCAGCCAAATCAACTACAAACCCAGAATGACTTAATGCCTTATATAACCAATGTGATAAATCAGGATGATCTTCAACTAATAAAAGACGCATATTAAAAACATCTCCCTCTGCTCTGCCATCGTGCGCAATACTTTCATTCCATCTTGCCATGTGAGCCAGATCTATATTTATTCTTTATTGACTGATACCTAATATAAAAAATCAACCAAAGAAATAAAGCCGGAGTTATTGCACAATTGCAATCTTAACATTTAGAAATTGTCTGTAGGTTAATAAAAATAGAAACATCTTATTAACATGCCAATGCGAAGTTCTGCGCAAATTAGGCGACTAATGTCACATCCAGATAATTTTTTTGTTAATGAAAGGTAATTGAAAGGTTTCATTATTATAAATAAGCATGCGCCAGGAATTTGTCACTCATCTCCCTTACCGGCGCTTTGTGAGGAATCAAAATGAAAACATTCAAAACATTATTAATCGCTGCAAGCCTACTCCTTTGTACTCATGCCTTTGCCATCAACGTTCCCAGTAGAACTGAATGTATTGCTCCAGCCAAGCCGGGTGGCGGCTTTGATTTAACCTGCAAATTAGTTCAGGTTTCACTATTGGAGACCCATGCCATCAACTCTCCAATGAGAGTCACATTTATGCCCGGTGGTGTCGGTGCGGTTGCCTACAATGCCATCATCGCTCAGCGACCTGCTGAACCGGGTACGATTGTCGCTTTTTCCGGCGGTTCTCTGTTGAATCTTGCTCAAGGAAAGTTCGGCCGTTACAACGTCAATGATGTGCGTTGGCTGGCCAGTGTGGGTACAGACTACGGTATGATTGCTGTGCGTTATGATTCTCCTTACAAAACTTTGACAGACCTGATGGATGCCTTCAAAAAAGCACCCGACAAAATTGTATTTGGTGCAGGTGCTTCTATCGGAAGTCAGGATTGGATGAAAACAGCATTACTGGCAAAAGAAGTGGGTATTGATCCTCGCAAAATGCGCTATGTCGCATTTGAAGGCGGTGGAGAACCCATCACGGCCCTGCTGGGCAACCATATTCAAGTTGTTTCTGGCGATCTGGGTGAAACCTTACCTTATCTTAATGGCGACAAAATTCGCATTCTTGCTGTCTATGCCGATAAACGCCTGAACGGCAATCTGGCAAATATTCCAACAGCAAAAGAGCAAGGCTGTGACCTTGTTTGGCCAGTTATCCGAGGTTTTTATGTAGGCCCGAAAGTCTCTGATGAGCAATACCAATGGTGGATCGATACCTTTAAAAAGCTACAGCAAACTCCCGAGTTCAAAAAACAGCGCGATCTGCGTGGATTATTTGAATTCAATATGACTGGCAACGAACTGGATGAGTATGTGAAAAAACAAGTTGTCCAATACCATGATATGGCCAAATCCTTTGGTTTAGCAAAGTAGCAGGAGTACCATCATGAGCGATCGTATCTTTGCTACTGTGTGGTTGGTGCTATGTGGAATAGGGCTGTTTATTGCCTGGGGAATTCATAGTGAATATAGCTACGAACCTTTGGGTCCGCGACCATTCCCAATCATTATTATTTCATTAATGGCATTCTGTTCATTCTTATTACTATTTAAAAAAACTGATCCTGTCTACTGGCCAACACCACAAGTGTTACGTCGCTTAGTTTTGTTGATTGCATCACTGGTCATTTATGCCTGGTTGTTTGAATGGCTGGGATTTCCTCTGGCAACAATATTATTGACCATCAGCGTGGCATTGCTATTTAACGCCACGTTACTCTCGGCAGTTATTTCCGGCATATTTCTTGGAATTTCACTCTTTTTTGCCTTTGATCGTCTGTTAGATGTCACTCTACCCATAGGTCACTGGCTCAGTTAAGGAGACAAAGATGGATACTTGGTTATATCTGAGTCAGGGTTTTGAAGTAGCACTGGTTCCCAAAAATCTGATTATTGCGTTAATCGGCTGTTTTATTGGCACTATTGTTGGCTTACTACCCGGTCTTGGCCCCATTAATGGGGTAGCGATCCTGCTGCCACTGGCTTTTGCATTAAAATTACCTGCTGAATCCGCCCTGATTTTATTGGCAACTGTCTACATTGGTTGTGAATATGGGGGGCGTATTTCCTCAATACTGCTGAATGTGCCGGGAGATGCTGCTGCTATTATGACAACTCTGGACGGTTATCCTATGGCAAAACAGGGACGTGCAGGTATTGCGCTTTCCATCTCTGCCGTCAGTTCATTCTGTGGTTCACTTCTTGCTATCACTGGCATCATCTTATTTGCCCCTCTTCTGGCACAATGGTCTTTGGCATTCGGACCCGCTGAGTATTTTGCACTGATGATTTTTGCCATTGCCTGTCTCGGCAGCATGATGAGCCAAAACCCGGTTAAGTCGTTATTGGCCGCTTTAATTGGTTTAAGTTTAGCTACCGTAGGCGTAGATTCAAACACTGGCGTCTATCGCTTCACTTTCGATAGCGTACATCTCTCCGATGGTATTCAATTTATCGTTGTCGTAATTGGTTTATTTTCAGTCAGTGAAATTTTGTTGATGCTGGAAAGCACTTCTACCGGGCAAAAAGTGATAAGCAAAACCGGACGCCTGTTATTTAATCGAAAAGAAGCCTCAGTCTGTATTGGGCCAACATTACGGTCATCAGTAATTGGTTTCTTCGTCGGTATATTGCCTGGTGCCGGGGCAACCATCGCCAGTGCAATCACATATATGACGGAGAAACGGCTTAGCGGTAACAGTGATTCGTTTGGCAAAGGCGATATTCGCGGGGTGGCTGCGCCGGAAGCCGCCAACAATGCTTCAGCCTGTGGTTCATTCATCCCGATGCTCACTCTCGGTGTTCCCGGTTCAGGAACAACCGCTGTAATGATAGGCGCGTTGACGCTTTATAATATTACACCCGGTCCCACAATGTTCACTGAGCAACCAGATATCGTCTGGGGGCTTATTGCCGCCTTGCTGATTGCCAATATTTTATTACTGATCATGAATATTCCGATGATCGGGCTATTTACCCGTATGCTGAATGTTCCAATGTGGTTTTTGGTTCCCTCAATAGCCATTATTTCGTCAGTTGGGGTGTATGCCGTTCACAGTACCACATTCGATCTTATGTTGATGGTTGGGTTAGGTGTTTTCGGTTATATCCTTCGAAAAATGAATTTCCCAATGTCACCTCTCATCTTAGGGTTTGTCTTAGGCGAAATGCTGGAGCAGAACCTGCGACGGGCGCTATCAATCAGTAATGGAAATTTTGAGATCCTGTGGAGCAGTACCATCGCTCAAGTTTTGCTGATTCTGGCAATATTGGTGATTATTATTCCACCTGCTTTGCGTATCATTAATAAACGCCGCAATAAAATCGTGGCATCATAACTAAGCATCATAACTAAAATAGCCAATCCACATAATCAATGGACTGGCTTTCATTTTATACACTTAGTCTTTCAAACTGCCTCTTTGTTGGCTGCGCTCGCTCACCCCAGTCACATAGTTATCTATGCTCCCGGGGATTTGCTCTCTTGTCGTCGCGATGCAACTTGAAATCCATTGTGTATAACTGATAATTTTAAAGCATTAGTCTGAATACTTGCGCATCACCAGGGATGCATTTGTGCCGCCAAACCCGAAGCTATTGGACATGACTGTTCTTAGCTCGCGTTTGGTAGGCTCAGTGATAATATTCATACCCGCGGCTTTTTCATCCAGATCTGCAATATTGATACTTGGCGCAATAACGCCATGCTCCAGCATCAACAGGCTGTAGATCGCTTCATGAGCGCCCGCCGCTCCCAATGAATGCCCTGTCATCGCTTTAGTGGCAGAAATAGCAGGCGTATTATCACCAAAAACTTCTCTGATGGCTTCCAATTCTTTCAAATCACCGATTGGTGTCGAAGTTCCGTGGGTATTAATGTAATCTACGCCACCTTCAACATTGTCTAATGCCATCTGCATGCAGCGTACAGCCCCTTCACCAGAAGGTGCAACCATATCAGCACCATCAGAATTGGCACCATAACCGATGACTTCAGCGTAAATATGCGCACCGCGGGCTAATGCGTGTTCTAATTCTTCAACAACAACAATGCCGCCACCGCCTGCAATCACGAAACCATCACGACTCTGATCATAAGTACGGGAAGCTCGTTCTGGTGTTTCATTATATTTAGTGGAAAGTGCTCCCATTGCATCGAATTCACAAGCCATTTCCCAGCTCAATTCTTCACCACCACCAGCGAAAATCACATCTTGCTTACCAAGTTGGATCAACTCAACAGCATGGCCGATACAGTGTGCTGAGGTCGAGCAGGCAGAACTGATGGAGTAGTTAACACCTTTAATTTTAAAGGGGGTTGCTAAACAAGCTGAGACACCGGAAGCCATTGCGCGTGTAACCATATAAGGCCCAACACCACGCAACCCTCGGGCACGCATACCATCCGAACCCGCAACTTGGTTATAGGGGGAACCACCACCTGAACCAACAACTAAACCTGTACGAATATCGGAAACTTGTTCTTCGGACAGACCTGAATCTTTAATTGCTTCATCCATTGCCAGATAAGCATAAACAGAGGCATCGCTCATGAAACGTTGAATTTTACGGTCAATCAAACCTGATGTATCCAATTTAACATTGCCCCAAACGTGGCTACGCATACCCATTTCTTTGAACTTTTCTGAGAAAGTTATCCCTGAACGGCCTTCTTTCAGAGATTCAAGCACTTCTTCCTGGTTATTACCAATACTGGATACAATCCCCAGACCAGTGATTACTGCACGTCTCATTACTTACCTCATCAATATGTTTACCTGCGGGATTTATTCCCCCGCACTTTAGCGTACACTTGTACGCCGAACAAGTCCGATCAGGTTAAAAATTCATGGAAACATTGATCTGGACTTAGTTATAAAGCTCTCACACGGGTGGTGCAACCAGATGAAGACCGCTAAAATCCTTATAATATTATTGTCAACAATACAGGCATTATTGTGAAAAACAGTGCTATCAGCAGCGCTGCCCTAAGCTGGAATGAGCAGGGCACACCTATTTCAGAACAGTTTGATGATGTTTATTTTTCAAATCAAGATGGTTTAGAAGAAACTTTATATGTATTTTTGAAAGGTAATAAGTTCCCTCAACGCTTTAACACCCATAACCATTCAAACTGCGTCATTGCTGAAACGGGATTCGGTACTGGCTTGAATTTTTTGACACTTTGGCAAGCTTTTTCGCTCTTCAGACAGCAATACCCTGAAGCCCCTCTAAAACGGCTTCATTACATCAGTTTTGAAAAATACCCATTAAAGCCTACAGACCTGAAAACAGCACATCAGCGTTGGCCGGAACTTCAGGCGTTTTCTGAGCAATTATGTCAGCAATGGCCCTTACACCTTGCAGGCTGCCACCGATTAATACTTGATAATGATACCATCACTCTGGATCTTTGGTTTGGAGATGTAAATGATCTATTGCCTAAGATAAATTCAAGCCTGACTGGAAAAGTTGATGCTTGGTTTCTGGATGGTTTTGCTCCCTCCAAAAATCCACAAATGTGGAGCGAACAGCTGTTCACTGCAATGGCAAAATTTTGTCGTCCAGAAGGTACATTTGCAACCTTTACATCTGCCGGAATCGTCCGGCGGGGTTTACAAAATGCAGGTTTTACTGTTTCGAAGATCAAAGGATTTGGATGTAAAAGAGAGATGCTGACCGGTATTTTATCTCCATCAGAAAATCCTCCGCTCTCGCTGGCTCACACGCCATGGTTTGCCCGCCAGGCGGCTTCTCATACTGATGATATTGCAATTATCGGTGGTGGTATTGCCAGTGCATTGACTGCACTGGCGTTATTGCGCCGTGGCGCAAAGGTCACGTTATATTGTCAGGACGAGCAACCGGCCCAGAATGCATCAGGTAATCAGCAAGCTGCTCTCTATCCCCTGCTTAATGGCCGTGACGATCCACTTGAGCATTTCTTCACATCCGCATTTACTTTTGCCCGTCGTCAGTATGATCAATTAAGTAATAACACTATATTGTTTGATCATCAGTGGTGTGGCGTTAGTCAGTTAGCTTACGATGAGAAAAGTGGCAAAAAAATTGACAAAATGCTGCAAACATCATGGCCGGAAGAACTTGCATTTGGTATGGAACGCCAGCAATTAAGCCAAGTCAGCGGATTAGACGTTAATTATCGCGGCATACATTACCCACAAGGTGGCTGGTTATACCCCGCACAATTAACTCAAGCAGCAATTAAACTTGCCGAACAACGTGGAATGTCGGTTCATTTCAATCATAAAGTGCTCCAGTTAATTCAAGATGAAAATGACTGGCAGTTACATATTCAGTACCAAAAACAAAAAAGTTCACAGCAAAAAATCCGACAGAAAAATCATCATGTTGTCATTATTGCTAATGGTCATTGTCTATCACAGTTTGAGCAAACTCAAAAACTTCCTGTCACCGCTGTCCGTGGTCAAGTTAGCCATATCCCAACCACAGCCAGTCTTAATCAACTGAAAAGTGTATTGTGTTATGACGGTTATATGACACCCGTTAATCCCCATAACCAATATCACTGTATCGGTGCCAGTTACCAACGTGAGCAACTGGATACTCAATATTCATCTGCCGATCAGCAAGAAAACCGTGCTCGTTTATTAAAATGTTTTCCTGATGTCGATTGGGTACATGAAGTTAATATTTCGGAAGGAAAATCCAGACAAGGCATACGATGTGTTATTCGGGATCATACGCCAATGGTTGGGAACGTTCCTGTTTTTAGTGAAGTTATGGAGAAATATGCGAATTTGTCTCAACGGATAAATACCGATGAACTTATTGAGGAATCACCTTGTTACCCTGATTTATTTGTTCTTGGAGCATTGGGTTCCCGCGGTTTATGTTCTGCGCCATTAAGTGCTGAATTACTGGCAAGCCAGATTTTTGGGGAAGCATTGCCACTCGATGATGAAACATTAGCCGCCTTACATCCGAATCGCTTTTGGGTTAGAAAACTACTGCGCGGTAAGGCGGTTAAAACAGAAAAACTTTAAACCAGCCTATTCTTCTGCATCAGGTATAGAAAACAGCATACCTGATGCAAATTTCAATTTATCCACTCTCAACAAGGGGCATTCCAACTGACATAACGAAAAGTTGTCAATCTAACAATTTGGAGAGTAGTCACAAGTCAGTCTTTTGTGTCAATCAATTAGGCTGTCGCGCTATCCAATAATTTTTGCCAGGTTGACAAAATTAAAACCTGATCCGGTGGCGTCAATTCACCCGCTTTAATTGCTTTATGAACGCTTTCTTCAACACGTTGATGGAGTTGTTCAGCCGTATTTGCGCCTTCTTGTTCTAATTCGGCAACAGCCAGTGTCAGATGTCCGCGGAGGTATCCACCAGCAAATAATTCATCATCACTGGCATATTCGACCATATCATCAATTTGCGCCAGAATGCGTGTTTCAAACTCTGCGAGCATTATCTTTCCTCAAAATCTATTTTAATTTAGCAAAAAGCTCTTCCGGGTAAGGAAAATGTTCTGCTTTTAGTGGAGGCGTATTGTAAAACGATTGTAGACCCTGAATAAAGCGCTCTGCTCGTGTGGGTATTCCATTTTCAAGATATTGCATGACCTGTGCATGCACTTTCCGGTGAAACCCTAGACGATCCGGTTCAAAATCGCCTTCAAGGTTGTCACAACTTACGTTAAAGGAGAAACCCGCGGCTACACAGAATAACCATTCCAACGACTGCGGTTTAATTTCTACTTTTTCAAACTCCCCTTGTGTTTGCGCATCACGACCATCCGGGCAATACCAATAACCGAAATCGACCAGCTTACGACGTTCTTTTCCTGCGATACACCAATGTGAGATTTCATGTAACCCACTGGCATAAAAACCATGGGCAAATACAATCCGGTTATAGCTCACTTCATCGTCTGAAGGCAGGTAAATAGGCTCATTATCACCTTTTATTAAACGGGTATTACAGTCATCGCTAAAGCAATTATCAAAAATTTCAATCAGTTGATGATAATGATGTGCAGTCATGTATTAATTCAGGATCCTAAAATCAAAAATAAAATGCCAGCCAAGTACGGAAAGTCTCTTCGTAATGCTCATAGAGGAGTTTCATGCTCATCAAAAAAGAAATTGTTACCAACATCGGGCGAACTAACTTCTGTCCTTTGCTTAGAACCAGGCTCGCGCCAACTCGAGCGCCAATCATTTGCCCTATCAGCATCACAAAACCCACCAGCCATAAAACTTGTCCACCAAGAATAAAGAAACCCAGTGCACCGATATTGGACGCAAAATTCAATACCTTAGCATGGGCTGTTGCTTTTGCCAGATTGTAGCCACAAAGCATGACATAAGACAGAGCGAAAAAAGAACCTGCCCCCGGCCCGAACACGCCATCGTAAAAACCGATGCCACAACCAGCCAAACAACCAAATGCAACCGGGCCAAGGCGATGCTGTCGATCCTCAGCGCCAATATTGGGCACCAAGAGAAAATAGAGACCGATAATCATCACTAATATTGGCAGTAAATAACGCAGAAAATCAGGTGATACAAATTGAACCAGCAAAGCGCCCAACATAGCACCAATCAGCGTCATGACAATCGCAAAACGTTGAGAGCGCCAATCCACAACACCACGGCGGATAAAGTAAAGACTGGCGGAGAACGAACTTCCGGCAGCCTGTAGTTTACTTGTTGCCAATGCCTGAACAGGGGAAACACCCGCCGATAACAAAGCGGGAATAGTTAATAACCCGCCTCCACCGGCGATAGAGTCGATAAAACCCGCAACTATTGCAACCAAAAAAAGAAAAGCATAAATTTCCGGACCTAAGAATGACCATTCCATTATTCATTTCACCAAGAAACAGCTTGCCTATCACTATGATGTCTTTCGGCATCGACCGGAGTTTATGTCAGACGATCCTTTACTGTCCTGATTTACCAGCGAGGAAGTGATTGTGTCACATCCGCACATTGTGCTCGCTGACGCAGCAAGTGATCCATCAACACAATCGCCATCATTGCTTCTGCAATAGGTACAGCCCGGATGCCAACACAAGGATCGTGCCGGCCACGTGTCACCATGTCCACTTCTTCTCCCTGACGATTAATGGTTTTGCCGGGCACCATAATGCTGGAAGTCGGTTTTAGCGCAATATGTGCAACAATCGGCTGACTGCTGCTGATCCCCCCCAGAATACCGCCAGCATGGTTACTGGTGAATCCCCGGGCTGTGATTTCATCACGGTTTTCGCTGCCCCGTAAGTTAACAACAGTGAAGCCATCACCGATTTCCACACCTTTTACTGCATTAATACTCATCAGTGCATGAGCGATATCAGCATCCAAGCGATCAAATACCGGCTCTCCCAATCCCGCAGGGACATTCTCAGCAACTACAGTGACTTTTGCACCGATGGAATCCCCTTCTTTTTTCAATGCCCGCAATAATTCATCAAGCTGAGTTAATTTGCTCTCATCCGGGCAGAAAAAAGGATTGTGTTCAACAAGATCCCAATCTTTCAGTTCGCAATGAATATCGCCCATTTGAGTCAGGCAGGCGCGAATAAGAATACCATGTTTTTCCAACAGGTATTTTTTGGCAATCGCCCCTGCTGCAACACGCATCGCTGTTTCCCGGGCAGATGAGCGTCCGCCACCACGATAATCACGCAATCCATATTTTTGTTCATAAGTATAATCAGCATGTCCGGGACGGAAAACGTCTTTAATTGCACTGTAATCTTGTGAACGCTGGTCAGTATTTTCGATCATCAAACCGATGCTGGTGCCTGTTGTTACTCCATCAAAAACACCAGAAAGAATGCGAACCTGATCAGGTTCACGGCGTTGTGTGGTATAACGGGAAGTTCCGGGGCGGCGTCGGTCTAAGTCGATCTGCAAATCTGCTTCTGTAATAGCAATGCCCGGTGGAACACCATCAACAATGCATCCCAACGCGATTCCATGAGATTCACCAAACGTAGTGACACGAAAAAACTGCCCAATACTATTTCCTGCCATTCTTACCCTGCCATCATTATTTATGCATTTAAAGAGAGCGAATAACAATAACTCACCCAATGATTAAAACCTATCTTATTTCAACAAATTGATTTACCTTTCTATCCTTCCAGCTTTTAGGCTGCAACGCTTTTTAGCTATAGCGCGAGAGTCATAGAACAGAGATACAATTTATACACAATGGATTTCAAGTTGCATCGCGACGGCAAGAGAGCAAATCCCCGGGAGCATAGATAACTATGTGACCGGGGTGAGCGAGCGCAGCCAACAAAAAGGCAGTTTGAAAGACAAAGTGTATATATGAAATATCCGTTTTAACCATTGGATGAATGAAAAAAATATCAGTCTTTGAATTGCTGGAAATATTCGTGATGCTCAACGAGTTGCTGGCGAGTCAGTACGAAAACACCATCACCATAATCATGTTCGAATGTTAGCCATTTAAAGGGTACATCAGGGTATTGCTCAATCAGATGTACCATACTGTTACCTACTTCACATACCAGTATTCCATCTTCCGCAAGAAAATCTGGGGCTGTAGCCAGAATACGCCGAGCCAAATCCAACCCGTCTACACCTGCAGCCATGGCTAATTCAGGTTCATGATCGTATTCCTGAGGAAAATCACTCATATCTTCTTCATCGACATAAGGAGGGTTAGTAATAATGATATCGTATTTCATTGGTGGCATATCATGAAATAGATCTGAACGAATCGGGATAACGCGTTGGGTAAGTTTATGATTTTCTATGTTTATTTCTGTGACAGCCAAAGCGTCAGGAGAAATATCAACTGCATCAACTTCAGCTTCTGGGAAGGCATGGGCACAGGCAATGGCAATACAACCACTTCCAGTACACAGATCCAAAATTGTTGATGGCTGACGTGAGATAAGTCCTTCGAAGCGTTTTTCAATCACATCGTTAACCAATGAACGTGGGATCAAAACCCGCTCATCGACATAAAATTCATGACCACAGAACCAAGCACGATTTATCAAATAAGCAACAGGAACACGTTCATTAACACGGCGCAAGACAAGTTCCACTATGCGCTGACGCTCTGTTGATGTCAGACGTGAAGCCATCATTGAATCCGGAATATCCAGAGGCAAGTGCAACGTGGGAAGAACTAATTGCAAAGCTTCATCCCACGGATGACATGTGGTATGCCCACAATAGATATTCGATTCGTTAAAACGGCTGGTAGACCAACGCAACATATCTAGGATGGTATGCAGCTCTGCAACAGCCTCATCGGCTAAAATCTTATCCAAAAAACACCTCCAAATAACAAAAAAGATATATCAGATTGTTAGTTTGCCATGATCCCGAACACAAATCAGCTTCCTTAGCATGAGAATTGTCTTAGGGTGAAATGGTATAAATAAAACATCGTATTAAGAAAAAGGGCTTTCAAGGGAAGATAGCGTGATTAAAAATAAAATGTATTCGGGAAAGTAAAAACCACCCTATGTATATAGAGTGGTATAAGATTGGTTAGCTGTTATTTGGTTTTTTCACCCAGAGGTAATAGCTGATGGTCAGCAAGGCTATCCATACAATTCCAACACCCAATGCAATTCGGGTAGCGGGAAAATACCCCAATACAGCAATCACAAATGCCATAAATGCAATAGTCAGAGCAGGTGCGATTGGCCAGAAAGGAACAGGGAATTTAAGCTGTTTCGCTTCTTCTGCCGGCATTTTACGACGCATCATATATTGTGACAGTAAAATCATCAGCCATACCCAGACGGTTGCAAATGTTGCAATGGATGCAATGATTAAAAAGACTTTTTCCGGCAGCAAATAATTCAAAACGACACCAAGCAGCAAAATCCCTGACATGGTTAATACGGTGACCCACGGTACACCGTTTTTTGTCAGTTGCGTGAAAGAAGAGGGAGCCTGTTTTTCCTGAGCCATACCGTACATCATCCGACCGGCGCCAAAGATATCACTGTTGATTGCTGAAATCGCAGCAGTAATCACAACGATATTCAAGATATTCGCCGCCGATTCAATTCCCAAACTAGAGAATATCTGAACGAACGGGCTACCATTTTGTCCTATCTGATTCCACGGATAGATACACATCAGAACAAATAGAGTCAGAACATAAAACAACAAAATACGGAACGGAACCGCATTAATTGCCCTTGGGATGGATTTTTCCGGATTTTTTGCTTCACTGGCTGTAATACCGATAACTTCAATACCACCAAATGCGAACATCACAACCGTAAACGAGGCGATCACCCCCGCAATACCATTTGGCATAAATCCGCCATGTTCCCATAAGTTTGATAGACCAGTGACATGATCGGCTTCTTGGCCGAAACCATACAGCATAATGGCAAAACCACCGGCAATCATGAGAATAATCGCAACAACTTTGATGATTGAAAGCCAAAACTCCATTTCACCAAATACTTTGACGTTACACAGATTTATCGCACCGATGAAAAAGACGATGCCAAGTACCCAAATCCATTGATCGACATGGGGAAACCAGAGTTTCATATAGATGCCGAATGCGGTGACATCAGCAAGACAAACAACCAGCATTTCAAAAACGTAAGTCCAACCAGTCAAAAAACCCGCCAATGGGCCTAAATATTGAGTCGCATAATAAGAGAAAGAACCCGGAGAAGAACGATGAACTGCCATTTCCCCCAACGCTCGCATGACCATGAAAACCGCTGCACCACCAATCGCGTAGGCCAACAATACCGCTGGTCCCGCTGCTTTAATGGCTCCCGCAGAACCATAGAAAAGCCCTGTGCCAATTGCCGACCCTAGTGCCATAAAGCGAATGTGACGAACACTTAAGCCTCGCTTGAGTTGTGAAATGTTTTGCATGATTTATCCTTATGTCTTTTATTATTAATACCCGCCATTTTCCAGCTACCGTTTTGTTGGCTATGTTTATTCCCTTCAGTCAAATAGTGAGCTATACGCTTGGCGATTTGTTCCATTGCTGCCGCACTGCGGATCGATATCTATTGGGTATAGATTGGAAAAGATAAATACTACGATAAGGCCGGTTTTAGCCGGCCTAAAACGATGTGTTTTTATTTAATTTTCTAAGATTTTTCCAGCAGGCAGCAATGCAGAAAGTTGCTGTTCCGCCAATAACTGAATAGATTCTTCAATGTCCGGCGCGAAAAAGCGGTCTTTATCGTAATGTGTCACTTTATTTCGCAGGATATGACGGGCTTTTTCCAGTATTGGGCTACTCTTCAGGCCATGGCGAAAATCCATTCCCTGACAAGCAGTCAGCCATTCAATCGCTAAAATTCCGCGTACGTTCTCTGCCATTTCCCATAAGCGGCGACCAGCGGCTGGTGCCATTGATACGTGATCTTCCTGATTGGCCGATGTTGGCAAACTGTCAACACTGGAAGGATGTGCCAATGCTTTGTTTTCACTGGCTAAAGCGGCTGCTGTTACCTGTGCAATCATAAAACCTGAGTTCACACCGCTATTTTCGACCAGAAACGGCGGTAACTGAGACATATTGCTATCCATCAATAAGGCAATACGACGTTCTGACAATGAACCAATCTCTGCCAGTGCAATAGCCAGATTGTCCGATGCCATAGCGACAGGCTCTGCATGGAAGTTACCACCAGAAATCACTTCATCTTCTTCAGTAAATACCAGAGGATTATCGGAAACCGCATTAGCCTCAACCATAATCACATCAGCAGCATGCCGGATCTGGGTTAAACAAGCCCCCATCACTTGTGGCTGGCAACGCAATGAATAAGGATCCTGAACTTTCGGGCAGTTTTTGTGGGATTCAGAGATACCACTTTGCTCTTCCAATACGAGACGATATAGGGTTGCTACATCAATTTGGCCTTTCTGACCGCGGGCTTCGTGAATACGCGCATCAAATGGCTTACGGGAACCAAGAGCTGCTTCAACAGACAACGCACCACAAACAATCGCCGATGCCAGTAAGTCTTCTGCGGCAAATAATCCTTTCAGAGCAAAAGCCGTTGAAGTTTGTGTTCCATTGAGCAGTGCCAACCCTTCTTTTGCTACAAGACAAATGGGTTTGAGTCCGGCTTTTTCCAGAGCTGCTTTTGCTGGCAACCATTCACCACGATAACGGGCTTTACCTTCACCCAACAACAACAGACTCATATGTGCCAAAGGTGCCAAATCCCCTGAAGCCCCGACGGAACCTTTACTCGGGATACAGGGATAGACTTCAGCATTCACTAAAGCGGCTAATCCTTGGATCACTTCCAAACGGATACCAGAATAACCTCGGGCAAGGCTGTTGATTTTCAACACCATAATCAACCGAACAATCTCATCCGCCAAAGGCTCACCAACCCCCGCAGCATGAGACATCACGATCGAGCGCTGTAACTCTTCCAAATCGTGTTCTGCAATGCGGGTATTTGCCAGCAGACCAAAACCGGTGTTGATACCATACGCCGTCCTGTTTTCACTGATGATGCGATTCACACACGCGACACTGTTCTCAATAGCAGGGAAACATTGTTCATCTAACTTAATGTGGACAGGATGCTGATAAACATGGCGTAATTCTTCAAGCGTCATTTGACCCGGATGAATAGTAATATTTTTCATAATCAACAATGCTCCCTTATTTTACATCAATCATTGGCAGGTTCAGTCCCTGTTCTTTCGCACACTGGATAGCCAGTTCATAACCCGCATCAGCATGACGCATAACACCTGTTGCTGGATCATTATGCAATACACGAGCAATACGTTCTGCCGCTTCATCCGTACCATCACAAACAATTACCATACCGGAGTGCTGGGAGAATCCCATACCAACGCCGCCGCCATGATGTAAAGAAACCCATGTTGCGCCACTTGCCGTATTCAACAATGCATTCAGCAACGGCCAGTCAGAAACGGCATCGGAACCATCTTGCATTGATTCTGTTTCCCGATTGGGACTGGCTACAGAGCCTGAATCCAGGTGGTCACGGCCAATCACGATCGGAGTGGAAAGTTCCCCACTGCGTACCATTTCATTGAATGCCAATCCCAATTTAGCGCGATCTCCCAGACCCACCCAGCAAATACGCGCAGGCAAACCCTGAAAACTAATGCGCTCTTTTGCCATGTCTAACCAACGATGTAAATGGGTGTCATCTGCCAACAGTTCTTTGACTTTAGCGTCAGTTTTATAAATATCTTCAGGATCACCGGAAAGTGCTGCCCAGCGGAAAGGCCCAATCCCACGGCAAAATAAGGGACGAATGTAAGCAGGCACAAAACCCGGAAAATCAAAGGCATTTTCAACACCGGATTCTTTTGCCATTTGACGGATGTTATTGCCATAATCGAAAGTCGGTATACCTTGTTTTTGGAAGGCCAACATAGCTTCAACATGCGCAGCCATGGAGGATTTCGCAGCCTGAGCCACGACTTCCGGCTCTGTCTCAGCACGACGGCAATATTCCTCCCATGTCCAACCTACCGGTAAATAGCCATGTAACGGGTCATGTGCGCTGGTTTGATCTGTCACCATATCAGGACGGACACCGCGACGTACCAATTCAGGCAAGATTTCTGCGGCATTACCGCACAATGCTATCGATACAGTCTTTCCTTCCCGGGTATAGCGTTCAATACGGGCCAAAGCATCGTCTAAATCAGCGGCTTGTTCATCCACATATTTAGTACGCAGACGAAAATCAATGCGACTTTGCTGACATTCGATGTTCAATGAAGAAGCCCCAGCCAAAGTTGCTGCCAGTGGCTGTGCCCCGCCCATTCCACCCAACCCGGCAGTCAATACCCAGCGTCCGGTTAAATTACCGTTGTAATGTTGGCGACCGGCTTCTACAAACGTTTCGTAAGTGCCCTGCACAATGCCCTGACTACCAATGTATATCCAGCTACCCGCTGTCATCTGTCCATACATCGCCAATCCCTTGGCATCCAATTCATTAAAATGTTCCCATGTTGCCCAATGTGGAACTAGATTCGAATTGGCAATCAATACACGCGGCGCATTCTCATGCGTCTTGAACACGCCCACCGGTTTACCTGATTGCACCAGCAGGGTTTCATCATTTTCCAGATTTTTCAGGGTCTCAACGATTTTTTCATAGCATTCCCAGTTTCTGGCTGCACGGCCTATTCCGCCATAAACGACCAATTGATTGGGATTTTCAGCTACATCCGGATCAAGATTATTCATGAGCATGCGGAGTGGAGCTTCCGTCAGCCAGCTTTTTGCTGTGAGTTGCGCCCCTCTGGGGGCACGAATGGTTACGTTGCTGAATTTATTATTTTGCATCGTCACGGTTTTCCTATTTTATCTTTATGAATTTTGTTAATTGTATAGTTGTATATACATGTATATTCAATAGAAAAAAATGTGACACAGATAAAGCCGATAATATGGAACACATTATCATTTATTATAAATATCAATAAGGTGATGATGATTTATTCTGTGATAAGCAGATTAATGTTTTTACTGATTTTGTGTTTCAAATCACATTTTGTTTACATTATATTTACAAGAATTAATAAAAAAACCTCTTCAACCCAAAAAAGGTAAAAGAGGCTTTTTACAGTTTAACGGACAGATTATGAACTAAAATGACCTTTCAATTTATATCGATGTCCGGGAAACAATAACTTAGCACTAGAAACAATAAATTCTTTCGACCAAGTTCGGCGGCTGATTAACAAACAAGGCACATTTGCCTCAATTTGCAGTAATCGGCAAGAACGGGCATCTCCCGCAACAGCTTCAACAATATGCTCTCCCTCTGTCAAAGGAGCTACTTGAGATAAGTAATCATGGGCAGTTTGTTGGCTGAAATTCTGCCTCAAATATTCCGGCGCAGCCTGAGCGTTGACATAGCGATCTTCAATTTGCACAGGCACATCATTTTCATAATGTAAAATAATCGAATGGTAGAGAGGCGCGTCTACCGCAATACTAAATTCCGCAGCCTGCGTTATATTGGCACTCACCTCAGAAAGTTTCAGTACTTTACAACTATGTTGATGAGAGCGTGAGATAATTTCATCCGCAATACTGTGAATTTCAAACAAAGCGGATTGTCCTTTCGGCTCAGAAACAAACGAACCTACCCCTTGCAGGCGGAATAGAAAACCTTCTGCTGTAAGCTCCCGCAATGCCCTATTGGCAGTCATGCGGCTACAGTGAAATTGTTTGACTAATTCAGCTTCAGAAGGAACCCGATCATGCGGTTTCCATTCCCCTGTATAAATTTTCTCAATAATTGTTTGTTTGACTTTCGCATACAAAGGTATTGGCTTGACAAATTCATCTGATAAATTGGCTGCCACAATTACTTGCCTCTCACTTTTTATCCAGACCACTTTTATCTATTCCACTTTTATCTATTCCACCAGTGCACCAATTGCCATGCGAGACGCGCCGCCGCCTTGCCTCCCATTCCTTGAATATCATACAAAGGGTTGAGTTCGACCAAATCCACAGCTTGCAATTTTTTACTCTGGCAGATGAGTTGAACCAATGGCAATAAACGCTCTAGCGGAACACCCAATGCCGCTGGTGCAGAAACTGCTGGCATTTGCCAAATTGGCAGCACATCCAAATCGATAGTCATATAAATAATATCAACTTGATTAATTATATCTTGCAATTGCTGTTGTACCTTATCCAGCATCGACTCGACACAATGAGTATCCCAAATAATTGTGACATCAAGATGATTCGCCTCATCCAATAACGCTTGAGTATTCGATGACAAACTGGCCCCGACACAAGTGTAATTGAATGGACGCTGGTGCTGCTGACAATAGTGAGCAAGCTGCCTAAATGGCGTCCCTGATGTGGGTTGTAACGAATTTCGTAGATCCAGATGCGCATCAAAATTGATAATACCAACACGCTGAGTCGGAAACGCGCGATATATCCCCATTCCATGAGCAAATGCCGTTTCATGCCCGCCACCAAAAATCAGCGTTTTCATGCTATGATGCTGGCACTCATATACCACATCACTAAGCGCCTCTTGTGCTTCACTCAATTTTTCAGGATCAGCCCGGATATTTCCCAGATCCACCAGCCGCTCATGGCCATCATAGCTAGCCAGATTTGCCAATGATTGACGCAAATATTCAGGCCCTGATTTCGCTCCCGGACGTCCTTGATTCAGTTTGACGCCTTCATCACACTCAAATCCCAATAAGGCAATATGGTGCGGAAACTCTTCTGGGGAAAAACTGGCGGGTTGTTTTATTGTCTGGAATACTCGCAGAGCATTCTCAGCTTCCGCAAGATCATCACGCCCTTGCCAAATATTCTCCGATGTTGGATGCCATAAGTTCATATTCTATTCCTCGCCACTGTTAATCATTGCAATCGTTATCTAAGTGAGAATGGTTTGTGATTTCACCGCGATAAACACGATAAACCAATGGATTGCGTCCCAATTCATATAAAATATCAACCGGATTCTCGGCATCCCAGACAACAAAATCAGCCATATAACCAGCGGTCAATTGACCATGGCTATCAACTCGCCCTAATGCACGGGCTGCATGGATCGTCACACCCTGCCACGCTTCTTCTGGAGTCAAACCAAACTGCACGCAAGCCATGTTCATAATCAGACGCAAAGAAGCAAATGGGCTGGTACCTGGATTGAAATCTGTCGAAATAGCCATTGGAATACCATATTGACGCAATAATGCGATGGGGGGACGCTTCGTCTCTCTCAGGAAATAAAATGCTCCCGGCAGTAACACTGCGGCTGTTCCACTGCGGCTGATGGCTTCAATTCCCTTTTCATCTAAGTGTTCAATGTGATCAACTGACCAGCCTTGATATTCAGCCACTAATTCACTGCCGCCTAAATTAGAAAGTTGTTCAACATGACCTTTTACGGGAATATTTAACCGTTTTGCGGTATCAAACACGCGCTTGGTCTGGTCAATATTAAAACCGACTGTTTCACAAAACACATCTACAGATTCAAATAACTTTTTCTGCCAGAGCGCAGGAAGAATGGTTTCACAAACTAAATCAATATAAGCATCAGGATTGTGTTTGTATTCGGGTGGAACCGCATGGGCTGAGAGTAATGTTGGGCTAATTTCGATGGGATTTTTCTGTGTCAACGTTCGCACGACATTCAACTGCTTTTCTTCATTATCCAGATCTAATCCATAACCTGATTTTATTTCTACTGTTGTCACACCTTCAGCAATCAAAGCATCAAGCCGCTTTTGAGCAGAGATTTCCAATTGATGGGCAGGGCTGTTTCTCGTTGCATTGACCGTTGAATTAATCCCCCCACCTTCGGCACTAATCTCTTCATAAGAAACTCCATTCAAGCGCATTTCCCATTCAGATGCCCGATTACCGCCAAAAACTAAATGGGTGTGGCAATCGATTAAGCCGGGAGTAATTAACCGCTGTTCTGCATCAATAATTTTACAATTTTTGCTTGGCACACTCTCTGTCGGTAAAACTGCCAAGATCTTCTCATCCCGGATAATTAGATCATGCTGCTCTAACATTCCATAATTACTTTTACCATCAATGTGCTTAATTGTAGGGTTCATTGTGGCAAGTCTGGCATTACGCCAAATAACATCGGTATCTTTCAGTTCAATCGACATTACTCTCTTCCTGTTATTTTTTCTTATTAACATCAGCCTTTATGTTGTATATACATTTATTTTATAACCAAGCATGTTTGTCAAATCATTTTATGTTTATCTTGTTCCTTAAGACGATAGCTTCTAAGAAAAATCACAGAAAATCAGGTACACTTATCAAAATTTGTTAGTGAATTGACGAGTAATGAAGAAGAAGAACCTACTAAACGAAGAAGATGTTGAACTATTCAGAAAATCTGTAACAGGAACCCGCCGAATTGTCCACGATACGGTTTTGCATACTCCGAAAAGAAAAAAAGTCAGTCATGTCGCTCCTGAACGCCTTATGCAAGAGCAGATTGATGCCAGTTACTATTTTTCTGATGAGTTCCAGCCTAATCTCGATACAGAAGGAGCAACCCGCTATGTTAAAGAAGGTGCCAATCATTATGAATTGAAAAAATTGCGCCGAGGGGATTATCCCCCTGAACTGTTCCTTGATTTACATGGGTTAACTCAATTACAAGCTAAGCAGGAAATAGGCGCTTTGATCGCAGCCTGTCGTCGTGAGCATGTTTATTGTGCCTGTGTTATGCATGGTCATGGCAAACATATCCTTAAACAACAAACACCATTATGGCTTGCCCAACATCCGGATATCATTGCTTTCCATCAAGCCCCCAAAGAATGGGGAGGGAACGCTGCATTGCTCATTTTGGTAGAACTGGATGAGCTTACACAGCGTTAGTTTTTCTTCTGTATAACGTTAGGTTTTGTTGGCTAACTGTGCCGGAGAAATTTGCCATAATAAGCGACCTTTCTCCGTTTTCCGCTCCCATTCCACACAAGCGATGCTGGATGTAGCAAACATCGGGGGTGTTTGTCCGGGGCAAAGCTCAGAAACCAAATAACCGACTAACGGTAAATGAGAAACGACTAATACAGCTTTATGCCCTTGCGTTGCCAGAACCTGTAAATAACTGGCTACCAGTGCCACATCGCCCGATGGTGTTAATTCAGCCAGCACTTCTTGGTTGTCTGGCAGAACCAATTTTTCGCGAACTACCTTTAGCGTCTGCTCTGCACGGATATAGGGACTGACCAAAACAGAGTCAATGTCAGATATTTGTTGTGAAAGCCAGCATGCTACTTCCCGGGATTCTTGATAACCACGTGGAGTTAATTCTCTCGCTATATCACTGATTGCATCTAAAGTAGCATCACCGTGACGCATAATAAAAACGTACATAATTCACCGTCTAGTTAATTGCAAGCTGTCTCAAGGCAAAGCACGATTAATTTTCTTGGGACAAGTCATTAGCTATACCTTTCATCTTTCAAATTGCTGCTCTAGTGGTCAATTTAACTAACCCCAACCACATAGTGATTAAAGACTTAATAAGTCATTCTGTGGGATTAGTACCTTTTCCGCCAAACCATAACTTGTAACTTATTGGGTATAGATGGATGGAATTAATAAGTAAATCTAAATGAGATTATCAAACTAATCGTTGATAAAAAATAATAGTTGATAAAAAACGCTTCAGCTCTTGTTGTACGCATTCTGCCCTAAATTAAGGGCAAATAAAATAAATAAAAACGATTTATATATGCCTTATTTTGTTGTTTATTATTCATTGTTTATATGAAAAATAAAAACCATAGATAATCAATTATTAAATTATTTTCCATAAAAAAATCGACTCTTAATTAAAAGAGCCGATCTGTTTGATTTTTAAAAAATATATATTTATGTGTGAAATTTCTTTTTCTGTTCAGCCATCTGGATTAGTCTCCCACACGGAGTAAATCTTTCTCCATATTTTGATTCCAAACGACGTAAAACTTCCACGACCTTATCACAGCCAAGCTGATCGATATAACGGAATGGCCCTCCAAGGAACGGCGGGAATCCAATGCCAAATACAGCACCAATATCGCCATCACGAGGGCTTCGGATAATTCCCTCATCCAGACAGTGAACTGCTTCGTTCAGCATGAGCATCACACAACGCTCAGCAATATCAACAGGTGACATGTTTGCTGCGGGCCTGATTTTTAATAAAGGATAAATAGATGTGTCTACTTCTTTGGAAGTTTTACCAAAAGACTTAAAGAAGCCTTTTTTGTTCACATATGAATAAAAACCTCGTCCATTTTTCTTGCCTTTCCTATTGTCTTTTAAGATCGCTTCCAAAATCTCTGGGGCAGCAAATCTATCGCCCAATTGCTCCACTAATATCGGGATAATTTTGGTACCCACATCTATACCAACTTCGTCCAGCAAATTAATTGGGCCAATAGGAAACCCGAAATTAACCAGAGCCTTGTCGATATGATCAACAGGCTCTCCTTTCACCAAACAATAACCTGCCTCATTAATGTAAGGTGTTAAAATTCGGTTTACGTAGAATCCGGCTTTATCACCGACAACAATCGCTGTTTTCCCCTGTTTTTTCGCCAGTGAAACAGCGGTGGCAATTGTTTTTTCACTTGTCCCTGCATGTGGAATAACTTCTACCAAAGGCATTTTGTCAACAGGGCTAAAATAGTGAAGGCCGATGACTTGCTCAGGCCGCGTTGAGACTTCAGCAATTTTATGGATTGGTAGCGAGGAAGTGTTAGAAGCAAAAATAGTTTCAGGTTTTGTGTTGTCTTCAATTTCTGAAACCATTTTACGTTTCAATACCAAATCTTCAAATACAGCTTCAACCACAATATCTGCTTGCTTAAATCCGCTGTAATCTGTGGTTCCAGTCAATAAAGACATTTGTCGAGAACGCTCACTGGGTTTCAAACGACGCTGTTTTACTCGCTTAGAAAGAAGATCCCATGTATATTTCAGTGCCTGATTGATGCCTTTTTCATTAATGTCTTTAATGCGGGCTGATAGATTGCCCCGGGTTATGGTAACGTTGGCAATCCCGCCACCCATCAGGCCTCCACCCAAAATCCCCACCTGTTTAATTTCCGCAGGCTGCTCTGACGAACCAGTTTCATTTTTTAAAGTAGTTGAAGCGAAAAACAAGCTCCGCAGTGCCGCTGATTCCGGTGACATCGCCAATTCACCGAATGCCTTGGCTTCAGCCTGAAAACCTTGCTCTGATCCCTTTTCCAACCCTGTGCGGATCACATTGATGATTTTTTCTGGTGCCGGATAGTGGCCATGGGTTTTCGCTTGCGTTTTCCTGCGCACCATATGGAACAGCAGCGGCCTACCCAGTGTGCTTGCCATCATTCGCTGTGACCATGGCAATGGCTTGCGTTTGGCACTGCCTTTTTTAACATATTGCACAGCAACATCGAGCAAGATATCCAAAGAAACCGCATCATCCACAATACCCAACCGTTTCGCCTGCCTAGCTTTAAGCTGACGCCCTGTCAATATCATGTCCAAAGCGGCGCTGACACCAATCAGACGAGGCAACCGCTGAGTTCCTCCTGAACCCGGTAATAGCCCGAGCTGAACTTCCGGCAAACCAAGTCGTGTCTTATCATCCAAAGAACAGATGCGAGCATGACAAGCCAATGCCAGTTCCAGCCCTCCTCCCAAACATGCTCCATGAATCGCAGCCACTATCGGTAAAGGATAACTGGAAATTTGTGCAAATAATTTTTGCCCTTTTTGAGCCAATTCTGTCGCTTCTTCTTGTGTTTGACAGCCAGCAATCATACTGATGTCTGCGCCGGCAATAAACGTATCTGGCTTTCCAGATATAATCACCAACCCTTTTAAACCAGAAAATTGTTGTGCTTTCTCAAACGTTGTCAGGAACTGTTCAACAAATTCGGCTTTCAGGGTGTTCACTTTATCACTCGGTACATCAATAGTGATGACACCCACATTGTCGTCTCTGACAGAAAAATTGAATACTGATTGATTTGATTGCGTTGTTGAGATGACGGTTTCTTTTTCAGCCAGAGCCATTATTCGACCTCCAATACCATTGCTGCACCCAATCCACCTGCGGCACAGGCAGTTGTTAGCCCAAAACCACCACCACGGCGGCGCAATTCATTCAATGTTTGGGTAACCATTCGCGCTCCTGTCGCAGCAAAAGGATGACCATAAGCAATTGACCCACCCAATACATTGAATTTATCCATATCCACTTCACCAAGCACCTGATTACGCCCCAGTTTTTCACGAGCAAATTTCTCACTGGCAAACATTTTTAAGTTCGTCAGTGTTTGAGAAGCAAACGCTTCATGCATATCAATGAGGGTGAGTTCATTCAACGTGATGCCTGCACGATCTAACGCCAACGGTGTCGCATAAGAGGGTCCCAGTAACATATCCTGCCAAACATCAATCGCAGAAAATGCGTAGCTACGTAAATATCCCAATGGGATCATGCCCAGCTCTTTAGCAACTGATTCACGCATTAATATAACTGCTGCCGCACCATCAGTCAGCGGCGTACTATTTGCCGCTGTGACCGTACCATATTTACGGTCAAAAGCCGGACGCAACTTAGCGTAAGAAGACAATACTGAACTTTTCCGAATATTGTTATCTTCCAACAAAGTTTCACGGTACGGCGGAAAATGTGCTGACACAACTTCATCATTCAAAAGCCCCTGCTCCCAAGCTTTCGCAGCCAGTACATGGGAACGGTGCGCCAAGGCATCCTGTTCTTCACGGCTGATATGATAGGTTTTTGCCATCTGCTCTGCTGTATCTCCCATTCTCAACCCAGTTGAATATTCAGCGACTGCCGGAGATACTGGCAATAAATCTCGTAATTTCAATCGACTGAATAGTTTTAGTCGTTGAGACAGGCTCTTGGCTTTGTTCATATCAACCAAAGTGCGGGCCAGTGATTTAGTTACCCCAATTGGTAAAACAGATGAAGAATCGGCACCACCTGCAATCCCGACATTCACTGAACCCGCCATAATGCTTTCAGCCACATTTGCAATTGCCTGAAAACTCGTCGCACAAGCACGGGAAACACTATAGGCATCAGTATTCACACTTAAACCAGTACCTAAAACAATCTCCCTCGCAATATTTGGTGCTTCCGGCATTTGAACAACCTGCCCAAAAACCAATTGGTCGATCTTCTCAGGCGATAAACCGCTCCTAATGATCAGTTCACTGACGACGGCTTTCCCTAAATCGACAGCCGGAACACCGTGGTAGAAAGTTGCCTGTTTCGCAAAAGGAATGCGCAACCCGCTGACAATAGCAACACGGTCTTTTTGCTGTGTTACTTTTGTTGAAGAACGACCCATAGCAACTCCTGCAATAATTATTAATTAAATCAATTGATTGATTAAAGATATTTACTCACCTCACAAGAGGTCAGACCTGATGAAGCATTGTTAACGCAATGTTGGTAAATAGCAAACAGGAATAAACGAAAAATGCGAGCAAGCGCAACTTTGAGGCATTTATAATTTATACAACTTGGATGGGGAATGTGCGGCTCATATACAAAAAAGAACTATTATTTACAACTGTTGACAAGCAACTCTCCCACTGCCTGAAATGGCAAAACAGCGGGAAAATCGTTGTTTGAGATGAATTAACGCAATCCTAACTGAAAAATCAAGGCTTCTGCCTGGCAACTAAAAATAAAATCCACAGATAATTGTATTCCGCCATCAACAGCATCTATTTTATGGTGTATAAAGCACGGATCTGATTCCACTTCTTTCGCCTTTCCAGTCAATGTATTAAGCATCAATTCAGCTTCTTGTTCACTGGCAAAAATACGCTGATAAGAAGCGGTGCAATCTTCATTATCAATAACAGTTCCTACATCAACACAACAGCAAGCAGCCGTTTCTTCCGCGCTACAACGGTTAATTGCATCAGTCATTTTTCTTTCTCCAACGATAAAAACTTACTGATGATTGTACGTTGCCTTAGTTACTGATAACCAGTGTTCGCGCGATTTGAAACCATTTATCTCACTATTTATTGATCTAAATACATCAAACAATAGCCATTTACATTTGATTAACAATGATTGTCTGTTTTTTGTTAAGCAAGTCCCATTTTGATAATCATTTTAGCTATATTTTAAAAACATTCTTGCAACACATTCTATTATCAGGCCTATACTTCGTGCACTGGTCTGATTTGTCATTATGGCAAACCGACTCTACAATCCCGCGCTCTCAGCTACTTGAGTAGCATGTTAAATAATAATTAAACAATGAGGTTTTGGTTATGAGCCAGAAAACCCTATTTACACGTTCAGCACTAGCAGTGGCGGTTGCAATTCTTTCATCCAATGCTAGTGCTGCCGGTTTTCAATTGAATGAATATTCAACATCAGGACTAGGTCGGGCATTTTCTGGTGAAGGTGCCATTGCAGACAACGCGACTGTGGGCAGTCGTAACCCTGCTGCCATGACCTTATTTGATCGTCCTTCATTTTCCAGCGGCTTAATTTATGTCAACCCGAATGTTGATATTACAGGTGAATCTCCAGTAACTCGCAAGAGCACTAATGCTAAAAACATCGCCCCAAATGCATGGATCCCAAACCTGCATTTTATTGCACCAATTAATGACCAGTGGTTTGTGGGCGCATCTGCGACTTCCAACTTTGGCTTAGCGACTAATTTCAGCAATAACTATAATGCGGGCCTGCTTGGCGGTAAAACTGATCTTAAAACCGTGAACCTAAACCTAAGCGGTGCTTACAAAATTAACCATCAGTTCAGCTTTGGCTTAGGTGTCAACGCCATTTATGCTGATGCCACGATTGTTCGCCATATGGGTGAAATAGGCACAATCATCACTGATAGAGCTCACAAAGCAGGTTATCCAATCACCATTCCAGCATCTGCTGAAGCTGCCAAACTAGAAGGTAAAGATTGGGGCTATGGCTGGAATGCAGGTTTGTTATATCAATATGACGAAAATAACCGTTATAGCCTGACTTACCGTTCAAAAGTCAAAGTGAAATTCAAGAGCGGTGATTACAGCAATGATTTGCCATATATACCTGGATCAGGACCAATGAGTTTTGAGCAAGGAACTAATGGCAAAATAGTCAAAGGTAAATTGGATTTGAACTTACCTGATATGTGGGAGTTCTCAGGTTATAACCGTATAGCCCCACAATGGGCAATTCATTATAGCTTCCTGTATACAGGCTGGGGTGAATTCAAGGAATTGAAAGCAACAAGAAGCGATACAGGTAAAATTGCATTTAATAAACACGAAGGTTTCCGAGATGCTTACCGCATCTCGCTGGGTACAACTTACTACTATGACGATAACTGGACATTCCGTACTGGTATCGCTTTTGATGAAAGCCCTGTACCGGCCAAAAACCGCTCTATCTCCATACCTGACCAAGATCGTTTCTGGTTGAGTGTCGGAACCACTTACGCATTTAATAAAGATGCCTCCGTGGATGTCGGTGTTTCCTATATGCGCGGCAAAAAAGTACACGTAAGTGAAACACTGCCAGAAGAGATTCAGGCAAAAGGTTTCAAAGCACCTTATGAATTCGATTCCAAAGGAACTGCATGGTTGTACGGCGTGAACTTTAACTACACGTTCTAATATTCGTTTTATTCGAATGCCGTAATCTAAAAAGGATAGCACTTGCCATCCTTTTTAGTTATGAGTTCCAAACTAATCGATGGAATCCAATTCATCCTGAATACTTGCGGCATTAGGATTTTTTTCTGGCTCCAGCTTGCCGCCATTAGCCATAAAGTCATGACGCTGGAAGTAAGCATCACGCATCATCAAATAAGGATCTGAAGAGTTCTTCAACAAGCCATCAGAATCCAGCAAACGAGCACGGGTTTCTATTCCTTCAACCATCCATTTACCTACCGACATCCAACCAGTGAGATAACTCAGTAAAGGATAAGTCATATCCGCAAAATTACCGCCTTCATCACGCAGTGTGAAACTACCATAGCCGGGCAAAACAACATACGGACCATAGCCTACATCGTAGTACCCTAATGTGCTGCCAAAACGCAACACATCTTCTTTTGCCAGTTTAGGATTTGCCATAGAAGCAACATCAATAAACCCACCCATACCTAACAAAGTATTTAAAAAGAAACGGTTAAAATGCTTTACGCCCTCATGGATATCTCCACGAAAAAAACTATTAACCATACTGGCTGGTTCTTCAAGATTACTCATAAAATTGCCAATACCATTTCGCGCAGGCACGGGTACATAATTACGCCAGGCCACAGCAACCGGTCGCAAAACATACGGGTCGAGAACATCATAATTAAAGTTGAACATAGCACGGTTAAAGCCTTCCAGTGGATCTGGACGCCCCTGTTGCACCGTATTCGATGAACTGGCACATCCCACCAGTAAGACTACTGTAAGAGCAACCCCGCTCAGACGATACTTCATATAGTTCTCCACATAATTACTTTTAGACATTGACTCTCACACCGCATACCGATCAATGTACCCAATATGTTAAATATACTGCCAATTTTTCATTAATGGTAATCAAAAAGAGTGGTTATTATATGTCCAAACAGTTTGCCATGCCTTATCTCCAGCAAAAAAAACAGGTATACTAGCTTACGTTGTCCCCTTAGTTAAATGGATATAACGAGCCCCTCCTAAGGGCTAATTGCAGGTTCGATTCCTGCAGGGGACGCCAAATGAACATCTCTCACAGTCTATTCAAGTAAATTAACTCCTGTAAAATCAAATAATTCAACAAATCCCTCATCTATCGAAGTCTAGTAGTGTCTTTCTAAATCTCTACAATTTGTTGTATAGTTTTCTGTATAGAAATTCCCTCTACAATTTTTCTATACAATATTGGGTGGTTTATGAAGCTAACAGACTTAGTAATCAAGCGAGCCAAACCAAAGGAAAAAGCCTATACGTTGGCAGATGGTAACGGGCTATCTTTGTTGGTTGATACCAATGGTTCTAAAGGCTGGCGATATCGTTATCAATTTGCGGGTAAAACCAAAATGATCTCATTAGGAGTTTATCCGGTAGTAACACTCACTGAGGCTAGAACTAAACGCGATGAGGCAAGAAAGCTGGTGGCTAACGGAATCAACCCCAGCGAAGTAAGAAAAACCGAAAAGATATTCGCAGCAAACCAAATAGAAAACACCTTTGAAAATATAACTCGTGAATGGTATGAAAAACGCGTAGACAGGTGGTCAGCTTCTTATGCCAAAGAAATGATGGAAACATTTGGAAAAGACGTTTTCCCATATATAGGCAATAGGCCTATTGCTGAGATTAAGCCAATGGAACTTATGGCTGTTTTATCACGAATGAACGAGCGGGGAGCGACCGAGAAACTCAGAAAAGTTCGTCAACGGTGTGGGGAGGTATGGCGATATGCAATAGTAACAGGGAGAGCTGAATATAACCCCGCCCCGGATTTAGTGTCTGCTTTTGCTCCACATAAAAAAGAACATTATTCGTTTTTAACTGTTGATGAAATCCCTGAGATCTATAAATCCTTAAATGCTTACACAGGCAGTTTCATCGTAAAAATGGGGATGCGATTACAAATGATAATTGGTGCCCGTCCCGGTGAATTACGCAAGGCTGAATGGTCAAAAGTTGATTTTAATAAAGCGCAATGGGAAATACCTGCTGCAAAAATGAAAATGCGTCGTCCTCATATTGTTCCATTATCAAATCAGGCTATTGATATTTTAGAACAACTAAAGCCCATTACAGGCCAAGGGAAATATGTTTTTCAGGGCAGGAATGATGCAAATAAGCCTATGAGTGAAATGGCATTAAATTTATTAATTAGGAGAATTGGTTATACAGGGCAAGCAACGAGCCATGAATTCCGCCACACAATGAGTACTATTTTGCATGAACAAAACTACCCCTCTGAGTGGATTGAAACCCAGCTTGCTCATGTTGATAAGAACAGCATTCGAGGAACCTACAACCACGCACAATATCTGGATGGTCGTAGGGAAATGCTTCAATGGTACGCCGATTACATGGACGCACTCGAACAAGGCGAAAATGTGGTACATGGCAAATTTGGGAAGCGTGCTTGATGGTCATTGGATCTACTCGGTTATTTTTATATGAATGAAAATAGTCAATCAAACCCTCTCGTTTCGCTGATAATGGAAAATAAATCCATAAGTTATCCACAGATTGCGCCAAGTTTGTACACTTGTAACTAATTAATTAAGTTGTAGAATTTACCTCAGTAGACACCAAACTAATGACATGGAAACCATGGAGGCGAGCAGTTGGATATACTGGGGAAAAGAAAATGGTTAAATCTGAATGAATGTGCAAAATATTTACGGAAAACACTTAATGATGATATCAGTGTTTCTGACGTAGCCCGTCTGATTGCTGACGGTGAGTTAAAACCATCAATCTTTTTTCACTCTTGCTGCTTTGTACGTGAAGTACAAATCACGAGCAAGCCATTATCCCATGTGCTTAGCGAACCAGAGGCAGCTATCACTTCAAATATTCACCTTCTTAGCCAAGAAGCCCTATTGCCTGATACGCCTATTATTCACGCAACCCCAATCGGTGACAAAATAATCTTTACCGAGGGTATTTGGTCTGCTCTACATATTGGAATCATTAAATACGAAGCAGAAAAAAATATAGTGAAGAGCAGGGGTTGCCAAAACCCAAAAGATCTTTATATGAGGCGAAAGGAATAATATTGGCAGATGGTGAAAAAAGATTTCAGGTTGTTCAAAAAATAGATTTTGAACGTGAATTGATCGCATTAGTGAAATTATCTCAGTCTCAAAGAGAGGAGGAAAATGGATTTTTTAAGGCACATATAGAGAGATTTAAGCAAATAAAGAACGCTAAAATTATAGGTGATATCTATGACAGTTTTGTGCCATGTGTTGGATTGCCGGAAAATTCATACTTTGCAATTAAAAAAGAAGATATAGACGTATTTGTATCTATGTGTATGCCTGCTAGCAAAAAAATATCACCCAAGACGACCAATAAGCAAGCAGAGTTTATATATGCACTAATAGCAGCTCATTATGGTCAAGATGTAGCTAATAATCCACGCTCTCATATTGATAATGGCGATATAAGGATTGATCTTGAAAGTAAAGGTTTTGATGTGCCATCAGGAAACACAGTATCAGGCTGGTTAAAAAACATTAACGTGTAATATTACATTTGAGTTTGTAATATTACGAAAAGCGCCAAATAAGTTTTGTATATTCCCCCCTGTCATCAACAAACGTCCACTAAAGAAAATCAAGGACTCGATAACAGGAGGGCTACATGCCAACAATCACAGCACCGAAAAATAATCTTATACGCTTAGCCTGAGTAATAGACCGATGAACGCATGGGAACAGTACGCTTTTGATGTCGAAAGCGGCACAATTCCGGCCTGTAAGCGCCTGAAACAGGCTGTGAAACGCTACTATAACGACCTGAACAACCCGATTTACACGTTTGATACTGAGGTGGTAGAGCGTTTTATTGCGTTCTCCCGCCTCTGTCCCCACGTCAAAGGCCATTTGCGGGGTAAGCCGATTGTCTTGGAGCCGTGGCAACAATTTGCCTTTGCCAACCTGTTCGGCTTCAAGGTCAAGGCCACCGGACGCAGGAAATACCGCAGTGCTTACATTCAGGTGCCGCGCAAAAATGCGAAGTCCACGGTTGCCGCGATACTGGCGAATTGGTTCTTGGTGATGGAGAACGGACAGCAGGATATCTACACCGCCGCCGTGAGTCGCGATCAGGCGCGTATTGTGTTTGATGATGCCCGCCAGATGTGCCTGTTATCAAAGCCGTTCAAGAGACGGGTCTCTATCCAGCAGCACAAAGTGACCTATCCAAAGAGCAACAGCCTGTTAAAGCCGCTAGCGGCGAAAGCTGCCACGATTGAGGGAACAAACCCCAGCCTTGCCATTGTTGATGAGTACCATTTACACCCTGATAACGCCGTTTACTCTGCTCTTGAACTGGGCATGGGTGCCCGTCCTGAAGGTATCCTGTTTGCCATTACCACGGCGGGCAGTAACGTGATATCAGCTTGTAAGCAGCATTATGATTATTGCTGTCAGATACTGAACGGGGAAGAACAGAATGCATCGCTGTTCGCCCTGATTTACGAACTGGACGACGAGAGAGAAATTGATGATGAATCCCTTTGGGTGAAAGCCAATCCCAATCTGAATGTCTCGGTAGAGAGTGACGCCCTGCATGACACGATACAGAAAGCCCGCGGTATTCCCTCACAATGGACGGAGATGTTAACCAAACGCTTTAATATCTGGTGTCAGGGTGAAACGCCTTGGATGGGTGAAGGCGCTTGGAAAGCCTGTCAGACGGATTATGAAGAAAATGACCTCAAAGGGCTGGAGTGTTACGCCGGACTGGACTTATCTTCAACGGGCGATATCACCAGCATTTGTTACACGTTCCTCGTGGATAATGAACTGTTATTACTGACCCGTCATTACCTACCCGAAGTACAATTGCAGAACCCCGCCAACAAGAATCGGGCAGTTTATCGGCAATGGGCACAAGCAGGCTGGATACGCACCACCACAGGCGATTGCATTGATTATGACCATATCCGCGATGACATTATTAAAGACAGCCAGCACTTTGATATCAAGCTGGTCGGCTTTGATACATGGAACGCCACGCATCTACGTACACAATTACAAGGCGCAGGGCTGGATGTTGAGCCGTTCCCACAAACCTATATGCGCTTTAGCCCGGTGGCTAAATCTGCCGAGGTATTCGTGAATCGCAAAGTCATTCGTCACAACGGCGATCCGGTGCTCGCGTGGGCAATGTCTAATGTCGTAATGGAGACAGACGCGAACGCCAATATCAAGCCGAACAAAAAGAAATCGGCAAACAAGATCGACCCTGCAATTGCATTCCTGATGAGTTTTGGCACATGGCAGAGTGAGCATGAAGACTTTGCATTTAGCCTCAGTGATGAGCAGAAGCAGCGGCTGGCTAACTTTGAAGGGATTTAGTTAACTCATTGATATTTAATCATACGCCAGATTTGGTGTTTGCTTGTATTTTAACCACCAGACTTATTGTCGGTCAGTTGCCTCGTTGCATAGAGCAAGAACTGCCCCTCTTTAAGAGGGTTAGTTTGAACACTAAAAATATCAGTATGCAAAATTCAATATCCGATAATCGGACTTTGGGCGTAACTGATAGTTACCCGCAAAATTTGTGCGGCAGTAATGCTGACTCACAGAATTTGCACACCTCCTTAAGAGGAGAGCAATAACTAACCAACCCTCTTAAAGAGGGCAGCCTATCAGGTGAAAAATATTTTTCAGTTGCTCTCGGGTGGTCAAAGTGACCCCCTCGGAAAAATCAATGAGTTAGTCAACTATAGGGGAAATCTCTATTGTGAAAATCACAATGCAGGACGGCTTGATATTAAGTCCTCATCCAAAGTGTGAATTCCCATCTTGGGTATGGTGATCTCCCCATACCTTTGAGTGACTGAATACGTATTACGTTCGCAGTCAGGAGCCGGAAAGCAGTTATAACCTTAACTTGTTGATTTTTTATCATGGTCAAAATCTTGACCATCTACAGGTGGTAATCAATGACACGAAGAAAGCAAAAGCACTCACAATCAGCGGTTGCCACGGTCACAGGCAAGATCACCGTTTCCCCCAAGCGTATAAAGTGCCAGACAGGTAAGGTGATGGCAGTCGCTACGATGCAGGTGCAGAGTGAGAAGCGCAGTGATTACCCGCTGCGTGTCGTGGGCTTTGATGAGGCGGCGCTATCAGTGATGCTATTGCGGAAAGGTCAGGAGATCACCGTAACGGGGAAGGCTTCTTACTGGCAGGGCTATCAGTTGGCTGTCTCCTCAATCACTCAATAGTTCCGACGCAATACGTCGCGACCTCCATAGGTTGGAGCGTTTAGCGTACTGACCTTGCCTCTTGACTACTGAAAACATATCGGTAGCACAATAGAACTATCGAGAGTTCTTAGCGAAATGCAAATTGTATAGAAATCCGTATAGATTTAAAGATATAATAAATTTTATAACTTTAAATCAATAGCATACCATTCAAGTTCTATTCATGCAGGGCGCCGCAGTTCATATTAGTTCGAAAATCCCCTGAATTATAGCTACTTCCCATAAATCACCGTTCGTGAACGTTCGCATTAGTTCGTTGACATCCGCACTCCTAACTGGGTAAATTTTGGGTAAAGAATTTTACCCAGTGGAATTTTACCCAATGCTCACTGTAAAACAGGTTGATTCAGCTAAACCCAAAGAAAAGCCATACCGCCTGTCGGACATTAATGGCCTTTACCTATACATTCCATTATCTGGTAAAAAGGTATGGCAATTGCGTTACCAATTCGAGGGGAAGGAAAGGATCTATACCAATCGCCATTGAAGATGCTTGATTTCTTATCCAAACCCGATCATGCTTGCCACCATGAAAATTCATCTGTCACCAGAACAAAAACACGCCCTCGAATTGATGCATGATACAACACGCGACAGTCGAGTTTGTGATCGCATCAAGGCGGTGCTTTTGGCTTCCGAAGCAACTGTCTTGAACACGATTTTTATGGCGGCTCTGAAAGCCCTCTCTCTGCCGAACAAACCGCCGACCTGATTGATTATTTGACGACAAATTTGATGCATACCACCGCCCAAATTGTGGCTTATGTCCGAGCACGTTGGCAGGTGTCTTTCAGCGTGGGCGGAATGACGAAATGGCTTCACCGCCAGGGTTTCAGCTACAAAAAACCAAAGGGAGTGCCTCATAAATTCGATGCGGATAAACAGCAACAATTTATTGATGACTACAAGGTGCTGAAAGACGGTGCGGCTCAGAATGAGCCGATCCTATTTATTGATGCGGTGCATCCTTCACAGTCCACAAAGCTCAGCTATGGCTGGATGAAAGCAGGAAAACATCAGGTAAAAGTGGTCGAAACCACCGGCAGTCGTACCCGTCTTAATATTCTGGGTGCCCGCAATTTACAACGAATTGAAGACACCGTGATCCGTGAATATCCGAGCATCAATGCTGAAAGCATCGCGTATTTTTTCGGGGCGCTCCGGGAAACTTACCCCCTTTCGCAAAAAATCCACATTATTCTGGATGGGGCGGGTTACCACCGAGCCGAGTTGGTGAAAGATATTGCGTATGTCCTGAATATTGAATTGCATTACCTAACCTCAGCTTCGTTTAAGAATAGCGATATCATTATTCCGTAAATTCAAACTCGGTTTTTTAGGTTGGAATGTATACGCAATGAGGCCTGCGGCGATTTCCAGTAGAAAACCGAGTTGACTGCGATG